>NZ_QWKI01000040.1 GCF_009911645.1 Pseudoflavonifractor sp. 60 | reverse complement strand
TCAATCCCCACCGGCTTCGCCTCCGCCCCTTTTCAAAGGGGCCAGGCCCTGCTGGCGCAGGGCCACAAAGCGGAAGGTTAGGGTCATCCCGCCCTACAAAAGATACTTTGCGAATGGAAGGAAATTCTCCTCTTTACTTTCAACCCCAAACCGTGGTATGATAATCCAGCAATTTTCGGGAAAAAATCCCCAGGAAAGGAAATCAAGCTATGTCACAAGTGAGCCGCCGGGAGCTGTTTCCCGGGGTATGGCTGCGCGCAGTTCATACCGACAAATTTAAGAGCTCTTACCTGTCCGTGACCCTGCTGGCCCCCCTGGATCGGGAGACGGCGGGCCCCAACGCCCTGATCCCCTCGGTGCTGCGCCGGGGCTCAGCGGTCCACCCAGATATGGAGTCCCTGTCCGCCGCCCTGGATGAGCTGTACGGCGGGGCCATCGAGCCGGTGGTGCGGAAGAAGGGGGAGACCCAGTGTGTGGGCTTTGTGGCCAGCTTTCTGGACGACGCCTACGCCCTGAAGGGGGAGAAAATTCTGGAGCCCGCCGCCGGCCTGCTCTGCGAGCTGCTCCTCAAGCCCTGCACACAGAACGGTGTGTTTTCAGCGGACTACACCGCCGGGGAGAAGGCCAATCTGATCGACCGCATCCGGGCCCAGATCAACGACAAGCGCACCTACGCGGCGCAGCGCCTGACCCAGGAGATGTGCCGGTATGAGGCCTTTGGGGTCGATAAGCTGGGGGACGAGGAGAGCGTGGCCGCCGTGACCCCCCAGAGCCTTTGGAAGCGCTATCAGGAGCTGCTGCGCACCGCCCAGGTGGAGATCTACTTCTGCGGCTCTGCCGACCCGGACCGGGTCGCCCAGGCGCTGAGGCAGGCCCTGGCCCCGCTGCCGGTGAACGGGGACCGGATCGACCCGGAGTGCGCTGTCCGGGTCTCCGCCGGTCCTGAGCCCATTGTGACTGAGGAGGCCATGGACGTCAGCCAGGGCAAGCTGGCTATGGGCTTCCGCACCGGGGGCCTCACCTGCTGGGAGGAGGACTTCCCCGCCCTGTACCTGGCCACCGCCGTCTTTGGGGGGACCACGCTGTCCAAGCTGTTTATGAACGTGCGGGAAAAGCTGTCCCTGTGCTACTACGCCAGCGCGACCCTGGAGAAGATGAAGGGGCTGGTGCTGGTGTCCTCGGGGATCGAGTTTGACAAGTACCAGACCGCAAAGGACGAGATCCTGGCCCAGCTGGAGGCGGTGAAGCGGGGCGAGATGGAGCCTTGGGAGCTGGAGGGCTCCCGCCGCACCCTGATCGGGGCGCTGCGCTCCACTCTGGACGACCAGGGGCGGCAGGAGGATTACTGGCTGGGCCAGGCCGCTGCCGGGCTGGAGGAGAGCCCGGAGGAGTTCGCCGCCCGGCTGGAGGGGGTAACCCGGGAGCAGGTGGCCGCTGCCGCCCAAAAGCTGGAGCTGGATACCGTCTATTTTCTGAAAGGCAAGGAGGTCTGAGCCATGGAGAAGCTGAATTTCCCCCGGGTGGGCGAGACCATGTACCACGAGAAGCTGGAAAACGGCCTGAATGTCTTCGTCTTCCCCAAGCCCGCCTTTCAGAAGGGCTACGCCTTTTTCGCCACCAACTACGGCGGCATGGATATGCGCTTCTGTCTGGACGGGGAGTGGCACAACACCCCCGCCGGGGTGGCTCACTACCTGGAGCACAAGATGTTTGATACCCAGGAGGGCAACGCCCTTCAGGAGCTGGCGGCCAACGGGGCCAGTCCCAACGCTTTTACCAGCAACGCCATTACCGGCTACTACTTTGACTCCACGGAGAAGTTTGAGGAGAACCTGCGCATTCTGCTGTCCTTCGTCTCCATCCCCTGGTTTACCCAGGAGAGCGTGGACAAGGAGCAGGGCATCATCGGCCAGGAGATCGGCATGATTGAGGACGACCCGGAGTGGAAGGTGTTTATCAACCTGATGGCCGCCCTGTATAAGCACCACCCCGTTCGGGTTAGTGTGGCGGGCAGTGTGGAGTCCATCTCCCACATCACCGCCGATACTCTGTACGCCTGCCACAAGGCTTTCTACGACCCGGCCAACATGGTGCTGTGCGTGGCGGGGCCGGTGGAGCCGGAGCGCATCTGCGAGGTAGCCCGGGAGATCCTCCCGAAAGAGGCCGGCCCCATCGCCGCCAAGGATTATGGCGAGAAGGAGCAGCTCCAGGCGGCCCAGTCTCTCGTTGAGGAGCGGATGACAGTTTCCGCCCCCCTCTTCCAGCTGGGCTACAAGGGGGACGCCCCGGTGAACGGGGAGGAGCGCCTGCGCCAACAGCTGGTGGGTGAACTGGCCCTGGAGGCGCTGCTGGGCAATTCCACCCCTCTGTACGCCAAGCTGTACCGGGAGGGGCTCATCAACGCGGAGTTCGCCTATGGCTATGAGTGCTACCCCGGCTGCGCCTTTCTGATGGCCGGTGGCGAGTCCAAGGACCCGGAGGCCGTCCGCGCGGCGGTGGCAGAGGAGCGGGACCGCATTGGCCGGGAGGGGGTTGACTCCGCCCTGTGGGAGCGGGTGAAGAAGGGGGTCTATGGCAACAAGGTGCGTGGGCTGAACTCCTTCGAGAACCTTTGCGTTGGCCAGGCTCAGTCCTTCTTTGCGGGAAGCGACTTCCTGCGCTTTGCCGAGATCTTCGACTCCATCACCAAGCAAGAGGCGGAGGAGCTGATTGGGGACTGGGTCACCGAGGAGCGTACCGCCCTGTCGGTGGTCCGGGCCAAGGAGGCGACATGATTAACACCGTCTCCTTCCCCGGCCTGGGGCTGGAGTTCAGCCTGAACCGGGTTGCTTTTACCATCCCGGTTCTGGACCGGCCCGTATACTGGTACGGTGTAATCATCACCGCCGGCCTGATCCTGGCGGTGTACCTGTGCACCCGCTGGGGAAAGCGGTTCGGCATCAGCGAGGACAACATTATGGATATGATGTTCTTTGCGGTGCCCGCCGCCCTGGTGGCCATCCGGGCCTACTATGTGGTGTTCAACCTGGACATCTACAAGCATCCGGACGGCTCCCTGAACTGGGCGGCCATCCTCCGGTACAGCGACGGGGGACTGGCCATCTATGGGGCCATCATCTCATCAGCCATTGTGCTGCTGATCTTCTGCCGGGTGAAGAAGCTCAGCTTTCTGGCCTACGCCGATTTGGGCGTCCACGGCCTGTTCATTGGTCAGCTCATTGGCCGGTGGGGCAACTTTATGAATGTGGAGGCCTACGGCGTTGTCACTGACCTGCCCTGGCGGATGTGTTCCCAGTCCATTGTGGACGACCTGTGGGCAAAGGGCCTTCTGGAGTCCAGGCTGGCCTATGAGTCCATTTTAAACGGGACGCTGGGGGTACATCCCACCTTTTTCTATGAGTCGGCCTGGAATTTCGTGGGGCTGATTATGGTCTATTTAATGGGGAAGAGGCGGAAATTTGACGGGCAGTGCTTCCTGTTCTACTTCTTCTGGTACGGTCTGGGGCGGACCTGGATCGAGGGCCTGCGTACCGACAGCCTGTATCTCTTCGGCTGGGAGCTGTTCGGCGCGCCCGTACGGGTGTCCCAGCTCTTTGCCCTGGTCACCTGTGTGGCTGCTGGCGGCGCACTGGTCTGGATGATGGGGAAATACAGGGGCACAAGACAAACACTGTTTGTGGACCGGCTGAACGCAGAGATGGAGAACAGTGCAGAGGAGGAGTGAGGGATGGCAGCAGTTGTTATGGATGGAAAGGCCCTTGCGGCCAAAATCAAGGGGGATGTGCGCCTCCAGGTGGAGGGGATGGAGCGCCGGCCCGGCCTGGCTGTGGTGCTGGTAGGGGAGGACCCTGCCGCCCTGTCCTACGAGGCGGGCAAGCAAAGGGACTGCCGGCAGTGCGGGATTTACTATGATACCTTTCGCCTGCCCGGGGAGGTATCCCAGGAGGAACTGGCAGAGGTCATCCAGTCTCTTAACGACCGGGAGGACATAGATGGTATCCTGCTGCTCCTTCCTCTGCCCAGGCACTTGGACCAGCGCAGGGCGGTGCTGGCCATCCGGGCGGATAAGGATGTGGACTGCGTCCATCCCGCCAATATGGGGGATCTGGTCCTGGGCATGGACTCCCTCCGGCCCTGTACCCCGGCGGGGGTGATGCGGCTGCTGGAGGAGTACCAGATTGACCCAGGGGGCAGGCGTTGTGTAGTGGTGGGCCGGTCCAACATTGTGGGTAAGCCCCAGGCCATGCTGCTGCTCCAGAAGCACGGCACCGTCACGGTCTGCCACACCCGGACCTCCGACCTGGCCGCTGAGTGCCGCCAGGCGGATATTTTGGTGGCCGCCGCCGGCCGCCCCGGACTGATTACCGGCGACATGGTGAAGGAGGGGGCGGCGGTGATCGACGTGTCCATCAACCCCGATGGGCAAGGGGGGCTCTGCGGAGATGTGGACTTTGCTGCGGCGGCGGAGCATGCCGCCTTCATAACCCCCGTCCCCGGCGGCGTGGGGCCGGTCACCCGGGCGATGCTGATGGAGAATACCCTCCGCGCAGCCCTGAGACATGGAAAGAGATAACAGAAACAGGGGCCTTCCGTCTGGGCGGGGGGCCCCTTTCGAGTTGTGAAGTGCCGCGGACAAACCGGATGACTGAAATATTTCCACAGCCCCTTGCGCATCAGGCAAAAGTTTAGTATAATTACCCTGTAAAATTATAGAGAAAGGGGTGTCCGCAATGTCAGCCATTGGAGCCTATGGAAGCTACGGCAGCATGAGCGGTTACTATTCTGTCTATCAAAATAGAAATGCCAGCCGAGGGGGCAGCCCCAGTACTATGGAGCCGGTGAGCCCGGTTTCCCGCGCTCAGACCAGCCCGGTTCCCCCGGTAAGCGCCCCTGCCGCCGTCCACCGGGGCGCGGCTCAGGCTGTACCGGAGGAGGAGAGCAAGTTCCAGTTCCCCACCATGCAGGAGAGGGCTGACCCTGCCGAGATGGCGGTGCGGGCGCGCATCCAGTATCTGGACGGCAAGGTGGAGGACCTGGAGCGGGAGCTGGTGGGCTGGAATCAGTCCAAGGGGCTGGAGAAGCTGCTGAACAGAGGAGAAGAGGAGCAGAACAGCCTGAAGCCTGCGCAGGAGCAGGAGGACCTGGAGCTGAACCCGGAGGATGAGGAGGTCAGGACGCCCCAGGAGGTTGTGGAGGAGTCGGAGTGCCAGACCTGCAAGAACCGCAAGTATCAAGACGGCTCCGACGACCCGGGCGTCTCCTTCAAAACTGCCACTAATGTCGCCCCCGAGCAGGCCGCCGCCGCAGTCCGGGGCCATGAGCAGGAGCACGTGGTCCGGGAGCAGGCCAAGGCTCAGCGGGAGGACCGAAAGGTGGTCAGCCAGTCGGTGACCATCCACACTGCCATCTGCCCCGAGTGCGGAGATGTCTATGTCTCCGGCGGCACCACCCGTACCACCACCAAGGCCAACCCCGTGGAGGAGAGCCAGCAGGGGAATCAGCAGAAATCCGGATTTGAAGCGGTTGCATGATTGTAGCTTTATAGTAAATCTTTCAGGAAAAGTCTGCAAAGGAAAAGTCAATAGGAAAATGAAATAAATTTGTGGACATAGAGGAAGGAGAAAAAAGCAACA
>NZ_QWKI01000253.1 GCF_009911645.1 Pseudoflavonifractor sp. 60 | reverse complement strand
GACCTATGAGCTTATCACCATGATTATCGACAGGAACAATCTCCACGACGATGTATGCTGTAAGCGATGTATTTCAAATGCATCAAATACAACGTACAGTCAGCTCATTTGCGGCAGAATGATATGACTGGTGAAAGGAATGAGGGAAATGGCTGAATTGACTTATACGAGAGTTGGAGACTACTACATCCCCAATCTGCTACTTGACCCCGAACCAGAAGCAGAGAAATTCTATGGCAAGTACGGCGATCTGCGCCGAGAGTACATCCGGGAGCATCGGACCGCGCTGTGGGCATCCCTGGTGAACAGCGGCAGACTAGACGATCACCTGACCACAATCGAGCGGCTGGCGGAAATTAGGATGGACAAGATGCTGCCGCAGATGATGGAGGTCGCTGGTGCAACTGAGGAACTGAAAGCCCGCGACCAGATGGCGTGGTTAGGGTTGGTAAATAATTGCAGGGCCAGGGCCGAAGAAATTATTTTCACAGAACTGATATATATTTGAAATCCTCTGAATTTACAATTTTAACAATAAAAGGTCGTTGCTTATTTTGAGTAGCGACCTCTTATTGTCTGCGCTAAATGAGTCATTTTGATTTCACAGGTATTTCAATCTGCACGAGAGAGTCCTCAATCTGGTCGATTACGTTTATATTGATAACGGCTTCATAAGAGAATCCTGATAAAACAAGACCATGTTCTTTAACATAATCAAATATCCTTTGGTAACACAGCTCAGGGCTTTCCGCCGCGTCTCTATAAAACGCCCGCACATAATTCCCGGCTGGTTGGATGTGTAATTCATCGCTTTTTGTGGGAGACGGAATTTCAACAAAAAGTTTAGAATAATCCTCGAATCTTCCATTTTTCAGGCTATCTACCGTAATCATTGTCCCATAAGAAAAATCATGCAAGTTGCATAATTGGTACTTTTTCCTTTCGGCTGAAATTATCTCCACTTGTTTATCGAACGTAGTGTTTCGATTGATGTCCACGGTAACTAAACTGCGCGCCTTTTTCTGCACAATACCGATTTTCGATAAATCCATTGTCAATAATGTCTGCATATTCTGGCAATGGTAGGACAACGTTTTCCGCAGTGCCTTTAGATGGGCTATATTGCGGTCTATATCTTCAATTTTCTCTTGCATAAGCTGCTCCATGCTGGAGGCGCAACGGTTTTTCATAAAATCCTGAATTTCGCTAATTGGCAAATTCAGCTCCCGTAGCAGCAGAATTGTTTCCAAAACAGGACTTTGCTCGTAGCTATAATACCTGTATCCATTTTGGGGATGGATAAACGCTGGATGGAAAAGGCCAATTTCATCATACCACATCAGAGTTTTTTTGTTTATGCTATGCAGGGACGCAAATTGACCGATTGTGAGCAATTTTTTATTTTTCTCCATTTTTCAAAATACCTCTTGACTGTACAGTTACTGTACGGGTTATTATATCGCATATGCCGGAGAAACACAAGAAAAAAGGAGAAAAATAATGGAAAATGAAAACGCCTATAACAAGCCGGTTACGTTGGGGAACATCCTCAAATTCGCAGTCCCCACCATTGCAATGGCTGTCTTTATGTCTTTTTACACTATGGTTGACGGCCTGTTTGTATCAAATCTGATCGGTACAACCGCACTGTCTGCAATCAATCTGACAGCCCCTGTGATTCAAGTGATTACAGCAATTTCCACTATGCTGGCAACTGGCGGAAGTGCGGTCATCATGAAAAAGATGGGGGAGCAAAAGCAAAAAGAGGCAAGGGAAGATTTCACGTTCTTGATTTTAGTGAATGTGGTTGTTGGCCTGGTCATGACGGTGCTTGGGTACTCTCTGATGGAAACTATTTTTGGGAGCATGGGGCTGTCCCCGGAGGTCGCAGGCTATTGTACCTCGTATCTCAGCCGCTATCTTCTCTTTACAATCCCAATCCTGCTGATGAACAATTTTGCTCTGTATATGATCGCCTCTGAAAAAGCAACCCTGTCCCTGATTTGTTCCGTGACAGGTGGCGTACTGAACATCGTGCTTGACTATGTATTTATCGGCCTTTTGGACATGGGAATCGGCGGTGCGGCCATCGCCACGGGCCTGGGCTACTCTGTGACTGCCGTTGTAGGTCTGGTTGTGTCTGGAAACAAACAAAGCCTCCTTCACTTTACAAGGCCCGCTTTCCGATTAAGGGTTCTTGCAAGTGCGGCTACAAACGGATGCTCAGAAATGGCGACCACTTTGGTCATGGGAATCATTACAATGATGATCAATGGGGCCATGCTCTATTATGTTGGTGAAGATGGAGTTGCCGCCGTGACCATCATCACATATATACTGGTATTCGCAAGTTCCCTTTACACGGGGTATTCCTATGGCATCGCTCCTATGCTCAGTTACTACTATGGTGAGGAGAACTACGGGAAGCTAAAAAAGCTGGTTTCCACCAGTCTGAAAGTGATTGCTGTCATTTCTCTTGTGACAGTGGCAGCGTCCTTTGCCGCAACAAAGCCCCTGGTATCTATTTTTGCCCGACCGGATAATCCAGTCTACGATCTGGCTATCACTGGAAATCGAATCTGTACCCTGGCGTTGTTCTTTATCGGTTTTAATATCTTTGCCAGCGGGATGTTTACCGCATTGTCCAACGGTATTGTCTCCGCAATCCTCGCCTTCTCTCGCTCCTTTGTATTCATGCTGATTACCATGCTGATTCTTCCCGCAGTTTTGGGTGTAACTGGCATCTGGCTGGCTACACCAGTAGCAGAGACGATGGCGATGGTATTATCGGTGTTAATGCTCGTGAAATATCGGAAACGGTATCAATACTAAGGGGGTACCGTCTTGAACGCAGAAAACCGCAACTTAAATATAAGCGAGAAGCACAAAAGTTTATCCGTCGCTTTTCTGTAGCTATCCTAAAGGAGATTTGAATGGAGTACAGTGTATTGACTATCGGAATACCCGAGGAGTTATTTTCTAATTTGAAAAAGCTGATAGTCCAATACCGTCTGCGCTTTATTATGTCCCCCACAGTTCATGCGGCAGGCCAGATGTTAAGTCACCAGCCTTTTCATTTGCTGATGGTTAACCTGGAATATCTACGAAGCATC
This sequence comes from Pseudoflavonifractor sp. 60, assembly GCF_009911645.1. Classification (GTDB taxonomy): domain Bacteria; phylum Bacillota; class Clostridia; order Oscillospirales; family Oscillospiraceae; genus Lawsonibacter. The sequence goes on along the minus strand of NZ_QWKI01000253.1, from coordinate 4,699 downwards.
CAGCAAACGGACTGGTTGATAGGAATACGGCGTATCAGTTTTGTGCCAGTCATTATCATCTCGGACACACCAGAAAAAGATATGAAGGGAATGATAGAACTTGGAGCGGATATGTGTGTTTCTGGAAAATGGCCCTACTCCATGATAGCAGATTTAGCTTACGCTCAACTGCGGCGTTACACAGAATATAATCATTACAGAGATCCCGGTGGAGCTGAAATATCTCCCTTCCAAGTAGGTGATATTTTCATAGACCCAGCACGACGCATTGTAATGGTTCAAGGACGATCTGTAGATCTCCGTCCCCGCGAATTTTCTTTGTTGCTATACTTTATGCAAAACCCCAAAATCGTGCTGACCGCAGAGCAGATATGTGAACACGCATGGGAAATGGAGGGCAGCTATAACCGGGGTGTTTCTGGCCCGATTGCTCTTTTACGAAAGGGCATTGAACCAGACATATCGAATCCTTGTTACATCGAAACGATTCCCCGTATTGGTTACCGCTTTACTGCGTATCGTGACGAAACTTGCGATGATTGTAGTAGTTCTGTAGGACTTTTGTAGGAGTTCTGTAGGGCTTGTATTGTAGAATACTTCCATCATACAGGAAAGGAGTATTCACATGAGGACACCGCCTCCAATTTTGAACAAGCAGCGAATGACCGCTATCCCAAGAAACGGGATAGCGGTCATTTTTTGTTCGACATGAAAGTCACTGTTGCCTGATTAAATCCTGTTTTCCACTTTTTCTCTCAAATCAATTTTACAGAAATGGAGTAATGTCAATGGATAAAAAAGAATCCCTGTTGAAGCAACGTGACGAAGCAAAAAAGGAAGCCGCCCAATACGAGAACCAGGTAAAGATTTTGCTGAACAAGCAGAGGGATGCAGAACGCCACGCTCGGAACCACCGCCTGATTGTGCATGGCGCGATCATGGAGGGCGTGTTTCCCTTCACCGCCAGCATGGACGGCGAATCGCTCAAGGCGTTTCTGATTGACCTTTCCCGTCTGCCGGGAGCAGAGGAAACGGCGGAAAAGGCGCAAAAAATCGCCCCCACAAACTAAAGTCCGTTCTTAACGGCGCACTTATACACCGTTCCGGTGTCGTGCGCCCTGCCGGGGGCTGTTGCGTCCTGCGGACGCGATGGGGAAGTACCTTCCCCAAACCCCTTGTGCGCCAGCAAAAACGAAACATCCGCTTTGCGTCTGTTCTGTTTCCGCTGGCCTGTTATCCCCCGCTGTTGACTGCGGAGGAAGGAGGAAAACCACATAGCAATTTTTCACTGTCCCATTCAAATCATCAAGCGGAGCGTAGGCCGTTCGGCTGTCGCTGCTGCCGCCTACCGGAGCGGCGAGAAGCTGACAAATGAGTGGGACGGCAAGACCCACGACTACACGCACAAGCCCGGTGTTGTCCATACGGAAATCATGCTCCCCGCCCACGCCCCGCCGGAGTTTCAAGACCGTTCCACGCTTTGGAACTCCGTAGAGGAAATCGAGAAGTCCAGCGATGCCCAGCTTGCCCGCGAAATCGAAGTTGCCCTTCCCGTGGAACTGTCCAGAGCAGAGCAGTTGGCGCTTGTCCGGTTATTCGTCAAAGACAACTTTGTGGCAGAGGGAATGTGCGCCGACTTTGCGCTCCATGACAAGGGTGACGGTAATCCCCACGCCCATATCATGTTGACCATTCGCCCGCTGAAACCAGACGGACGCTGGGGACCGAAGTGCCGGAAGGTTTACGACCTGGACAGCCAGGGCAACCGCATCCCGGATGGCAAGGGCGGCTGGAAGAATCACCGGGAGGACACCACCGACTGGAACAACCGGGAGAACGCCGAGAAGTGGCGGGCGGCGTGGGCCGTTTATGCGAACCGGGCTTTAGAAGCTGCTGGCAGACCGGAGCGGATAGATCACCGCAGCTATAAGCGGCAGGGCATTGAAAAAATCCCCTCCATCCACATGGGCGTTGCCGCCAGTCAGATGGAACGACGGGGCATCCAGACGGAGAAGGGAGACATTAACCGCCAGATTGCCGCAGACAACAAACTGCTGAAGGAGATCAAAGCCCGCATCACCCGGATTTATAACTGGACGAAAGAGCAGGCTGGGACCGAACAGCCCCAAGATGGCGGTAGCCTTGTGGCCCGGCTTTATGAAGCCCAGGCCAAGGTCAACAGCAACAAAGCCCGTTCCCGTTCCGGTAAGATTAAGGCTCTCCAGGAGAACGCCAAACTGCTGGCGTTTTTGCAGGGCAACGGCATCAATTCCATGCAGGAACTTTATGAAAAAGTCTCTGCCATGAACAAGGATTATTACGATCTCCGTGGGCAGATTGTCGGCGCGGAACGCCGTCTTGCTGTCCTGGATGAACGTCTGGAAATGTGGGCGCAGTACGAGAAGTACAAGCCCATCCGCCAGAAGTTGGACAAGGTGAAACCGGGTAAGCGGGAGAAATACCAGCAGGAGCATAGGGCAGAGTTAGCAGACTTTGACGCTGCCGCCCATTTTCTGAAATCACTGAAAGAATCCGGTGAGGCGATCACGCCCAAAGCGTGGCGGGACGAAGCCGCAAAACTGGCTGTTCAGAAGGATGCAGATTATCAGAAAATGCGGGCTATGCGGGATGAAATCAAAGCTGTTGAATCACTCCGCAAGGCCGCTGACCGTCTGGCCCATGAGGGACAGCACCAGCAGAGAGAAACTGAGCGATAATTTTAATTTTGAAGAAAGGATTTTGCAGTTATGGATATGAATCCGTGGGAACGCCGCCAGAAGATTTTGGAGGCTTTGTGCCTCCGGCGGCATGATACATACGGAAATTTAGCGCATGAGTTTAACGTCAGCACCGGGACAATTCGCCGCGACATTGTGGTGCTGACCTGCTCTTATCCGATTGAAACCGTCCAGGGCGGTCACGGCGGTGTCCGGGTGGCGGAGTGGTTTCATCTTGACCGCAGGGCGCTGAACTCTGCGGAGATCACTTTTCTCCGCAGGTTAGCGGAATCGCTGGACGGCCCTGACCTGGAAATGCTCAACCGGATTATCGCTATATTTTCGCATTGAGGGCAACCGCCATGCAAATGAAAATCAGCGAAATCAAAATCAATCCTGGACGGCGGGACACCCAGCAGCGGAACGTGGAAGAACTGGCCCGGAGCATTGCCGCCGTGGGCCTGATGAACCCGATCACCATCACTCAGGACAACACACTTATTGCCGGACTTCACCGTTTAGAGGCAGTGAAGCTGCTGGGCTGGACGGAGATCGAGTGCGTTGTCAGTGAGGCGGACGGCCTGCAAGCGGAGTTGGCAGAGATTGACGAGAACTTTGTCCGGGCTGGCCTGTCCCACCGTGAATTGGGCGATCTGCTTCTGCGCCGGAAGGAACTCTATGAGGCCCTGCACCCGGAAACCCGCCAAGGCCAGCGAAACGGGCAGACCGCTAAGAACGACAATTTGACGCTTTTAGGCGCAAAGCCCTTTTCGGAGGACACCGCCGATAAGCTGGGCGTGAGCAAACGCACCGTGGAGCGGCTTGTCCAGACTGCCGCCAATCTGACTCCGGAGGCAAAGAAAACTATTCGGGCCGCTGGCGATAAGATCACCAAGGGGGCCGCGCTGAAAATTTCCAGACTGCCCCCTGACCAGCAGGAAGAAGCCGCTGCCGTTCTGACCATAGCGTCGCCCACACCGAAGCGGCAGGGGATGATGGACAGCGAAGCGACGTTGAGCGAGTTTAAGGCCCTATGCGCCCGCTATGTTTCCGGTATCGAATCCCTCCATCACCGGGCAGACATTTTTGCCGGAATGACAATTTCCCAATTTGACGCATTGGGTGATAGTGCCTATTCTGTCACGACCGCAATCAAGGAGTTTTTCGAGAAAGTGCATGAAATCCGACACGAAATGGAGAAGGAACATGAAAACTGACTACATCACCGGCGGCTCCACCCTGCCGCCCTACCTGGCTTATCCCCGGTTCCTGCTGGGCATGAATATCCGGCTGACCGCGAAAGAAGTGTACGCGATCATGTTGGATATGACGCTGAACTCCGAGGCCACACAGACCGACAAGCGCGGACGGCGCTATCTGGCGTTCTATAACAAGACCATCGCGGAGATCATTGACCGTACCCCCAGCACCGTAGCACAGTCCCTGCGGGAGTTGGAGGATGTTGGGCTGGTGGAGAAGAAACTGATAGCCCTCCATACCCCCTATCACATCTACATCAAGTTACCGGCAGGAGAGAGCGAGCCGTGATCGTCCACATGAACTATCAGCAGTATCGGACGGCGCGGCGACTGGTACATAGCTGCTGTAATTATGACTGCGGGAACTGTCTGCTGTTGGACAACGGCGAGGAATGTATCTGTCCCCAGAGTATCACATACTCGCTGATCTGCAAATGGTTCCGCGCCGCCGTCCTGCCGTTGGACACTGGCCTGTGTGCCGCCCTGCTCCATCGGGCTGATTTGAAAAAATGTGTCCTTTGCGGCGGTTCTTATCTGCCGAAATCCAATCGGGCGAAATACTGTCCCGACTGCTCCATTCGCATGAAGCGGGCAAAGGCCACAGAGCGCAAGCGGAAACAACGGCAGAACTGTCACGCTTTAGGGCTTAAAAAGCCCTGATTTTGCAAGGCTTTCCGAGGGCGGCTCAATAGGGGCCTGATACCATTCCCTATCCAGCCCCCC
>NZ_QWKI01000252.1 GCF_009911645.1 Pseudoflavonifractor sp. 60 | reverse complement strand
GCCCGCAACGGCGATTCTACAAAGGAGTTTTACCCTATGGCTGAAAACAGGAGATTTTACTATCTCAAACTGAAAGAGAATTTCTACAACAGCGAGACAATGGTGGTCCTGGAAAGTATGCCGGACGGTCTGCTGTACTCGAATCTGCTGCTGAAAATGTATCTCATGTCGCTGAAATCCGGTGGAATCCTCATGCTCAACGAGCATCTTCCCCACACCGTTCAGACCATTGCCACCTTCACCCGGCACCAGATTGGCACCGTGGAGAGGGCAATCAAGGTGTTCATGGAATTTGGCCTTGTGGAAGTCCTGACAGATGGTGCTTTCTACATGGCCGACATTCAACTGCTGATTGGACAGTCCTCCACCGAGGGCGAGAGGAAGAAGCGGGAGCGGACACGATTGCAGCGTCAAAAACTGCTGCCCTCCGGTAAAGTGGACATTTGTCCACCCATAGACCC
>NZ_QWKI01000251.1 GCF_009911645.1 Pseudoflavonifractor sp. 60 | reverse complement strand
TGGACAAATGTCCCCCTATATTAGAGATTAGAGATAAAGAGTATAGAGATAAGAGTTTAGAGAATAGAGAGGGGGAACACGCCCGCACGTTGGGCCGGTATCAAAATGTTTTTCTGTCTGCCGGGGAATTGACTGAATTGCAATCGGACTTCCCCACCGTCTGGCAGGAGTACATCGAGAGGTTATCCGAGTACATGGCATCTACCGGCAGGACATACAAGAGCCATGCCGCCACTATCCGCCGCTGGATAGCTGATGATAGGCGCAAGGCCGCTCCCCCTGCCCGTGACCGGGATTATAGCGTGAAGGACGGTGATACCGTATGACGGAGATCCGCGAGGACGAATACCTTGATCCGGCTGACGGCCTTATCCATTGCCGCAAGTGCGGAGGCCCCCGGCAAGCCGTTATCCCTGACCCATTCAAAGGCGGCACTTTCAAGCCCCGGTGCGTCTGTTCCTGCCAGCAGGAGAAGGAGCGCCGCCGCAAAGAAGCCGAGGAACGCCGCCAGCGCATGGAGCGGATCAAACGTCGCAAGGCCCAGGGACTTCAAGACCGCTACCTCTACGGCTACACCTTCGCCCACGACAACGGGCAGAATCCCGTTATGGCGAAAGCCCACGCCTATGTCGATCACTGGCCCCAGGCGTTCAAGAAGAACATCGGCCTGTTGCTGTTCGGTGATGTTGGTACGGGCAAATCCTTTCTGGCCGGGTGCATCGCGAACGCACTTCTGGAACGGGACGTACCCGTACTCATGACCAACTTTCCGACCATTCTCAGCCGCCTGTGCGGGACGTTCGGAGAGAACAGGACGGCGTTTCTGGACAGCCTGGGAGACTATGACCTGTTAATCATAGACGATTTGGGCGTGGAGCGCAACACCGAGTACGCCATGGAGCAGATGTTTTCCATCATCGACAGCCGCTACCGGAGCGGCAAGCCGCTGATCGTGACCACCAACCTGAAGCTGGACGAACTGAAACACCCGCCCGACCTTGCCCACGCCCGTATCTATGACCGGATTTTAGAACGCTGCGCCCCTATCCTCTTTGCCGGAAAGAACTTCCGGGAGGACAACGCCGCCAGCACAAAGGCGGCGGCGCGGCGCATCGTATCACCTGATAATCAAAAAAATTGAAAGGAGCCGCCTATGGCAAAAACGAAAGCAGTCACCCCTACCACATCCACCCCGCAGACCAAGCGGACATTGGAGAAGCGCATCGGCCACACC
>NZ_QWKI01000250.1 GCF_009911645.1 Pseudoflavonifractor sp. 60 | reverse complement strand
AGCTGATAATCACCAACCTGCCCTATCTGTTGTTCGTGTGGCTGTTCGGCAAGGTGGGCGAGGCGTGGCGGCTGGCGGCGGGGGCGGACGCTTCTCAAAAGCTGGTGCATCTGCTGGACAGCCTGGCGGCGGCGTTCGCCAACGGCCTGCCCAGCTTCCACCCCTTTGACCTGTGTATCGGCATAGCGGGCGCGGCGCTGGTGCGGCTGGCGGTGTACCTGAAAGGCAAGAACGCCAAGAAATACCGCCACGGCATGGAATACGGCAGCGCCCGATTTGGAAACGCCAAGGACATAGCGCCCTACATTGACCCCGTATTTGAAAACAACATCCTGCTCACGCAGACCGAACGGCTGACGATGAACGGCAGGCCCAAAGACCCCAAGACG
>NZ_QWKI01000249.1 GCF_009911645.1 Pseudoflavonifractor sp. 60 | reverse complement strand
ATAGGGAAGCGCGCACCCTCAAAGAAAGGAGGTTACACACCATGAAGAAGCAGACAGAGAAAGACAAACTCACCGCCTTATACGAAAGACTCTCCCATGACGACGAGCGAGCCGGGGAATCCATCAGCATTGAGAACCAAGATGGGATTTGTCAAGGATATTTTCTCCAAAAAAGCAACAGTATAGGACTTTAATATCTCATACCGCCACTTTTGCCTACCATGACCGATTTTCGTACATATCCTTGCTTCGATAAACAGTATTGTGAACTGCACAGAGAAGATTATCAAGGGCGTGATAATCAGTGCTAACAGGTTAAAACCTCGGCAAATGCACCAGCGAAAAGATATGAACACCATAGGGAGGCTTGCTATACCAGCAAGCCTCCCTTGACTTTGCTAATCAGTGTTCCTGGAATTGTTTCTCTAATCTTGCAAATGATGAATTTGCCATCACCTGCTTGGCTGGGATGAACAGATACTTCCACGGCTTATACCCATTTGCCCTGCACCAGCGAGTTGCAACCTCGCAGTATTGGATACCACGCTTCTTCTTGGCAATTACATCTGGATCATTCATGTCTTTTTCTGCCTTGACCTCGATCAGATAGCAACAGTCCGCAGTTTCAACAACAAAATCCGGCTCATACCGTTTGCCGCGGTTGTAGGTGATATTAAATTCATTAGGTGCTGGGCGCAGCCATTTCAACACATCATCGTCTCTGTCAAGGACACGAGCAAGGGTTAGTTCTCCCTCCTTGGAATCGAACTTGGCCTCTGCAAAGACGCCCCTCTTGATTCCTACGAACAGGATGGAGTGAATGTCGCCTTCAAAGTCATCATACAGTCCAACACGCTGTCTAAATCCAAGACTTTGCCGAAGATTACTGCACCTTACATCCATGACCTCCTCCTGCAAGAAACCATTTTCGCAGTAGAAATGCTTCATCATTTGCGTGTAGATTTTATTAGCCAAGTCACGCCGATACATCATCACAATGTTCTGCATCCCATTTGTGCCGTATGCTGATTCATAGTGGTTGCAGACCTGTGTGATGAGTTTGAAGAGCAAGGTTGAGCAACGCTCATAGTCGATTTCCGGCTTCTTGCGAAGTTCGGCCAGAATGACTTTCTTGGGGTTATAGCCCTCGAAATCAATGGCATCACCCTTAATTCGCCGCCGGTCGCTCATATCCTCAAGATTTTGGATAAGCAACTCATTTTTAATGGGTACATGGGTGAACTCGCTGAGGTTTAAGTCAAACTCTACAAACACATATTCCTCAACACCCGCATCCGTCACACGAAGGCGGGGAATGGGGATATACTTTCCAATGATGGTGTTGTAGACCTGTTCCGTTTCCTCCTCCAGCCACGCAAGGAACGGGTTTTCATTGTCCTTGAAGGTCTTGCCTAAATCCTGATCTTCCTCTATTTTTGCCTTGACCGCCTGGACGATTTTCTGCTTGTCCGGTTGTGTTGGAGCAGCGGGAGTGGATGCTACAGAAATATATTCCTCAGTTTTTTCTTGCAGATAGGTTCTGGCCGCCTGCAAAAGTGCATCGTTCTCCTTGCTCTCTGTAACGCCTGTTTGCTCATAGGCACGCTGTAGTTCCCGGTCTGGTTCATCGCCAAATGTAAGCTGTGTATAAGTAATCTCCTCCGGCTCGTCCAAATCCTCCGCCTGAATGACATTACCAGCCTTGAAAATAGAATCACCTCTCTGTGCCTCTGCCAGAATATCCTGAAATTTATCGTGGGCGGTGAGCATCATAGCATCTACATCACTATCCCCGGTGCGTTCTCCATAAGGCAGACGCAGACCTCGCCCGACCATTTGCTCCCGCAGAATTTTAGAAGCGGCCGTGCGGAGGGGGACGATGGTATATAGGTTGTTGACATCCCAGCCCTCTTTGAGCATATTGACATGAATCACGATCTCGACCGGGTTGTCTTCTTCCTCAACTCCCAGCAATAAGCGGGTGTTGAACTCTGTTTCCGCACCCTTTTGCTTGGAATGAACTGTGATTGTCTTGTTACGGTACGCACCGTTTCTAAACTCATCGGATTTGATGAAGCTTTCTACCCAAGCAGCATGGTCAGTATCTTTACAGACTACCAGCATAAAAGGCTTTACGAGCCGAACAGGCTTCTCTGGAGTGCTGTGATTGGCGGCGTACATCTCCAACTTGCGTTTGACTCTTTCGTGGCAGGAAATCCCGTCCAGCAGCATCAGCTTGTCCAACTGTTCGTCGCCAAAATTGAAAAAGTCAATGTCACTGCGGGTCACGGCAAAGGGTGTGCGGGTGTAGCCGTCCTCGATAGCCCTGGACAGTGGATATTCGTATACAACATTTCTGAAAGGAACCTGCTTCGCACCCTTTGCCACCAGAGGTGTTGCTGTCAGTTCCAGTCCCAACAGAGGGTGCAGATCATTGAGGGCCTGAGCGCCCCGCTCCGCCCGATAGTGGTGCGACTCGTCCATAATCAGCACCAAGTCCGGCAAATTGGAAAGAAATTTATAAAATGACGCACCAATCTTTTCGTGAGGATTGCGCATCTTTGCGCCCTCTTTATTAAATTTGTCAATGTTATAGACAAAAATGTGGACTTCCGATTCAAACAAGGACATGGTCTTTTCTCTGTAATCGTCATCCGTGATGATTTTCGGAAGCGTAGCAAAGCAGCCAAGACCCCGGAATACATATTTGGGGCTGTTGTTGTCGCTCAAATCTCTTTTAAGCTTCTCATAAATGGTGGTGTTGGGAGCAACGACAAAAAAGTTCTTAATGTTATGTTGGGTGTATAGATAGGCGATAAACGCACCCATCAGCCGGGTCTTACCCACGCCAGTGGCAAGGGCAAAGGTCAGGGACATAAACTCCCGCTCGAAGTCCGAGCAGGTAGGATACATGGCGTGGACGCTACCCAATGCCGCTTTCAAGTTCATGCCTTTGCGGAGATTGACCGAGGTGATAATCTCCTCCAGAATTTTCAGAGAAGCAGTCTGGGGCTTGCGCAACGACATGACGCCGCTGATATAGTCAGTTGTGTATAAGGGGAAACGCTCACTCATTATCTTCCACCTCCTCGTCTTCATAGACCGGCGGGTGTACGATGTTCAAACTGTAATCGTCCTTACCGAATTCGCAGCGGTCAAGAAGCATTTGCGGGATTTTCTTCATAGCAATATTCGTATACGCCCTATCTAATCCCCTGTCATAGGAGCGGCAGGCAATGACGAGATACTCGCCCTCCTCCATGCTGCCTTTAATGGCATCCAGATAGGCAGCGGTCAGGTGGCGGGTGGTAGTAAAGAGGTAGCTGTTTTCATTACCTATTGCCTGTTTCCAGAAGAAGTCTGTGCTGGGATGATAAGTAAAACCTTCATGGAGCGCCACCGCTACCGCCAGTGCATCGGCATCATAATCAGGGTTGATGACAGCTTCTCCAAAAGCGTCCTCGTTAATAAGTGTGGGCGCAAGTTCGTAGAAACGATAGCCTCCGCCGCCCTGCCAGTTTTGGGCTTTGGTAATACCACCCTGATCCTCTCCGGCAATTACTTTATCCAGCCGTACCTTGCAGTGAGTATAAGCATGGTCGCCCATCTCAATGCCGATATACCGCCGTCCCATCTTGTGGGCAACTGCTGCGGTCGTGCCGGAACCGAGGAAAGAGTCGAGAACGAGGTCACCAGGATTAGTGGCAATGTGAATAATACGTTCAATTAAACGCTCCGGTTTAGGCGTATCGAACGATATATGACTACCAAATAAGGCATTTACTTCATCTTTAGATTCACCTGTGTGTCCAACCTCATCTTGCGGCCACCATGTCCAAGGTACAAGCCCTTTCGCCTCTGACAAAAACTGCTTTCTTCTGGGTACTCCTGTCCCATCTTTCCCAAATGTCACTCTTCCGTCTGATAGCGCCTTTTTGAATTCTGGCTCTATAACTTTCCAGCAGTTCCCAGGTGGTGGAATGTGTATTTTCCCATTGGGTGCTGTAATTTCGTACATTTGATTAGGTCGGTATCCCTGCGCCAGTAGAGATACCGATTGCCATGCGCCGCGTGGATCATTATCTGGGTTTTTGTAGGCTTTCATCTGTTTTTCGGTTAACGGCAAGAAGTTACGGGCGTTCTTAAACAATTCTTTATCTTTTACATAAATCAAGATGTATTCATGAGAATCACCGATTGATTCACGATTTTCACGCGAATAACGCTTTTGCCAAACAATAGAAGCAAGGAAATGCTGCCGCCCAAACACCTCATCACAAAGAACTTTCAGATAATCTCGCTCATCATCATCAATACTAATCCAAATACTTCCGTTCGCCGATAAAAGCTGCCATAAAATCTCCAGTCGGGGTCGCATAAGATTCAACCACTGGCTATGCTCCAGATTATCATCATAATGCTCAAAAGCTGAGCCGGTATTGTAAGGCGGGTCAATGTAGATGCACCTCACCTGCCCAGCAAACTTTTTCTCCAACGCTTTCAGGGCAAGCAGATTGTCCCCATGAATGAGCATATTTTCCGTGTCCGGGTCGATCGCGATATTGGACAGAGCGGCATTTTCAATCAGCAACCGAGGCTCGACTCTGATTGGGTCATCCTTGCCGTACCAGGTCAATTCCAGTTTATTTGCCACCCTGCAACACCTCCCACTCTTTTTCTGCTAACGCTCCAAGCTGGCTTGTCAGATTAGAACATACATCTTCGTCCAAAGCCACTGCCCAAGGCTTAAACACCGTAGTGGGACTCATGGATATTGCCGCAAAAATATCAGGGTGATTAAGATTGTTCTTTTGGGCCTGCCGTATCGCAGAATCCCGGTCAAAAGGGTTTTTGCTTACTTCATAGTATGTATCGAGAATATCTTGCTCTAAAGGAGTTATGATATTCTTTTCCTTCAACATTTCTACCAGCACATTTATAGCATCCACAAATTATCCCTCCTCGTCAGAATAAAATTCCAGTATTTCATCAACACCGCAATTCAATGTATTGCAAAGTCTTTCAATGGTCTCCATAGATAAATATTGATTTCTTTTGAGCCTTGTAATAATATTAGCACTGACGCCAGCTTTTTCTGCAAGCTGGGCGTTTGTTATTTTGCGGTCTATCATGAGATGAAACAATCGATCATATTTTACTGCCATATCAAAACTCCTATTCGTTTGTACCGTTATTGTATGGCTTGAGTTCTAAATGCTCCAGTTTTCCTCTCTGGTCACCGGTTAGGGTATGTACCCCCCAACACAGCAGATTGCGAGGTCGAGAACAGGCTACATACGCAATACGAGCGGCCTCATCATCCGGATTCAACCAGTTTTCCCAGTAACCAGTCTTACCACGGGCATCAGCTGATGACATCAATAAAACCGCATCAAAGGTTCTGCCTTTAACTGCGTGAATTGTCTCCACTTTCAATTCTGTTGGATCAATTTGATTCATCAAGCCGATAACCTCTGAACCTGTACCGCGAACAGCTCGTACAAAAGAAGCCGATCCGTCCAATTGTGTCCCAAGGTTCGCCTCAAGATGCTTGTTTAGTATGGCAACAATTCGCTTCTTATTTTCAGCTGTCCAAGAAGAGTATGTTTTTCCTGCCATATTAGAAATAGAGGATACGCTTACAAGCTCGGTCATAATATCTCTGAGTAATAGACGCCATGTAATTGCGTCTTTACAAAGAGTTTCAGGATAGTAGAAATTATTTGAGCGTCCTTGAAATCCATACCACTTTTGTAACTGACCACCAAGTAACCTTAAAGCCATCAAACAACCATCAGCCGCATGGGAGTTCCATAGCTGAATTGCATAAATAATCGGATATTTTTTTAGTACATCAGAAGTATCAGAGCTTATTTTCGTTTTCAGAGCTTGATTTCTTGTAAGGACAACAGCTTTTTCAAACTGTATGCCACGCTCTTTAAGCATTTCTTTGAATGCAATTATGGCATCTCGCTCAGAAGCATACTCAATATAAAAGCAATCAGTGTCGTACCGACTTTCGACTTTTCCGGAAATGTCGGATGTTATAGCGGCAATATTCTTTGAAATATCAACTATACTTTGTGTGCTTCTAAAATTATCAGTCAGTATCTGTTTTTCAAAGGCTTTCGCAGTAATATGTTCAATAAAATATTCTGGTAATGCGTCTTTGAAAGAATAGATGGCTTGGTGGAGGTCACCAATATAGTGAACCTTAACACCAGAGTCAATCAAAAGCCCAAGCAAACATAATTCAGTAGCAGAAAGGTCTTGACACTCATCCACCATAATGAGCGGGAACTTTTGTGCAATCGCCTTACAGATTTCAGAATTTCGCAAGCACTTTACAGCAATACTATTCACATCTTCAAAGTTCGCAAATCCGGCTTGAAAGAAAGCAAGTTTGCAATCTTTGATTCTTTCACGCAAATAGTCGAGTTGGAATAAACCGTGTTCATGTTTCTTTTCTCTAATGGAATTTATTAGTTGCTGCGTTTCTTTTGAGTTGTAGCGGTCAGTTATACTAATCGAGTTTTCACCAGACCCTACAAACCAATCTCGTTTGCCACTCAAATAGATTAACTGATTAGCGTATATTGTGCTGGAAAGCGGAAAGTTCAACTTGTAATTCTGAAGCCACTGGTTATCATACAAGTCTATGTTTGCATCAATAATACGAAAAGATTTGTCTTCTATTTCCGGCTGATTTCGATAGAACATATATCCAAATCTCTGAGCAATGTGCCCATGCACAAAACTCGAAAACGTGCCGACATAGTGGTTGGAGGGAATTGACGTATGATAGAACATATGGATTCGAGTCGCAATCGTGTCTGCTGCGTCATTTGTAAAAGTCAACACAGCGATTCCCGTTTTTTTAGATTGCCATTGGGAAATTTCATAAGTGGCTTTCATACCTAACACTTCTGTCTTTCCGCTACCGGCGCACGCCTCCAAATAAATACATTTATCAATAGATGCAAGAATATAGCTTAACTGCTTATCCGTCTTATCCTCAATCCTGCACACTCCAAACAGCTTACATTTGCCGTTACACTTGTGAGGACAATTAGTAATATCATCTACTCCGCATAAAACAACAGAAAGAGCGCATTGCTTTTCATGCCTGGTCATCTTGAATTCCCCCGCAAGCCCACAATACCGCATTGATTATATACTGCGGTATAATAAAATCATCAGGAATCTGTTCAGCTAAAACTTGCGCAAATATTCCTTTTCCAATTGAACGATCCTCTATGCGTTTGTATATAGATTTTGCATCCTCGGCTAATTGGTCCTGACTGTCATATCTCCCACTTCTCTGAATAATTTCATCAAGCTCATTACAAACTGGCCCGTCTTTTGTTCGCCACAGTTGCTTTAGGACATTTGCAAAGCAAACTGGGTTATAAATCGCCAAATCGTATTCAAAAGTTTTCATAGGTGAAATATATAATCTGGTTCTTTCAGTTGAGTTTATTTCTTCTGCATACTCTAAGGCAGGATTCTGTCCCTCAACAGCCTCGCCAATTTTTGGAAACACACTTTTTTCTGGGTCTCTATCAGTTATTCCTGCACAATAAATGGGAATACACGGTCCTGAGGAACCTTGGAAGTTTCCAAATAGCTTCATGAAATATTTGAAATTGATTCCATTGATGTTGATGACCGAAATACCCATCTCATCCAAAGATGCACCAAGTTTTTGAGCATCATTTCTCTCATCATTATATTTTTTCAACACCAGTTCTGCTAAGCGGGGTATAACAAGTGCCTCAGCAATCCCTTCCACCAAAATAATTCCTCTGGAAAACAGCATAGTAGACTTTGTAACATCTAACCATCGGTTAATATACTTTTCCGCCAATGGGTCTTGAAAATCCTTCTCACTAATCGTAGTAGCGGAGATGCTTGTTTTTGTTCCGGTTATGACTATCAGTTTATTAATAGCAATGGACGAAGCGAGAACCGGCGAATGCGTAGAAACAATTATTTGCGCATTCGGTAAAGTAGTAGAAAGTGATTCAAGGTATTTGATGAACTTTATCTGAAGCTGAGGGTGCAAATGTGCTTCGGGTTCTTCTATCAGTAACATAGTAAAAACATCGGACTCCTTAACCAATTCCAACTCAGAGAGTACCGTTGCAATATATAGTAAGTTGTTGTACCCCAAACTATTTGTGGCTAAATCCCGAAATTTTGTAATGTCAGTTTCGCCGCTACCAGGGAAGAACACCATCCTGATGTTTTCCACAATTTTATTAAAGCTTGTTTCTGTGAACTGCAAGTTGATACTTTGACCAAGTTGCTTTCCAAGTGATTCATCAATTTTTTTATTGATTGCTCTCTGCACAATAGAAACTCCAGAGTCGCGACCTTCTTCCCCTTGGACAATACTGTCGTTGAAACTTTTTACTGTGTCTACAAGGAAAGTTGCGTCTTCGCCGTATTGTTTTTTGAGAAGTGCTGCAATTCTCGATCGCTTCCCAGCAGATAGCTTTGATTCTGCATCGCGCAAAGGAGGGAGGTATATGCACTCAATCCAATCAAATGTACTATCTTCAAAAATACCCGCAGATGCTCGCCCTCCCCAATATCTCCATCTACTTGTTCCTGGCCTAATTGGATTTTCAGAAATTTGAAGATGTAAATGACCTTCAAAGTTAGAATCGCACCATGATAGAAAAGCTATTTTTTCATCTTCAGACAAAGCGGTAAGGTCTGCGCTAATTTCGATTTCTGAAGATACAGAGTCCTTATCCGTAGAACAATAGAAATCATCCGAAGAAAAAGAATATCGAGAATCCACCTCCCGGAAAAGCATACGCAAAGCATTTATTATAGCCGTTTTTCCGCAGCCATTCTCTCCGAGCAAAACATTTAGACCTCGGTTGAGAGTGACTTCTGATTTTTCGTAAGTATTTTTATATCCACAAAGATGTAGCCTTGAAATATACATGATGCAATCAGCCTCCAAAAAGCATTGGTCAGACTTTATTTCTTTTCAAAAAGTATAATATCACAGCATCGTGAAAAAATCAATGCACAGGTCAGAGAGGGATGCTATTTTCGCTACTTCGCAAACCTGCAAATAGGTGTCAAGCCCCAAAATGAAAAAAGACAGCATAATTTTTGCGGCATGAAAATGGGTATAAC
>NZ_QWKI01000248.1 GCF_009911645.1 Pseudoflavonifractor sp. 60 | reverse complement strand
GTTGCTTTTTTTCTCCTTCCTCTATGTCCACAAATTTATTTCATTTTCCTATTGACTTTTCCTTTGCAGACTTTTCCTTCCGCTCTCCAGGAGCGGGAAGGGCTGTATTCCATAGGGCGATTATATCACGGATTCGCTTCGGAGTACAGAAATTTTCCTTGACTTTCGTCTATACTATAAGTAGACTTTAATCTATAAATAACGTGGGAAAAAGGAGTTGAGCCTATGGCACTGCCGGCAGAAGAGATTCGCTATACCTTTGCCGATGTTCTGACCTGGAACGAGGGAGACCGGATTGAAATCATTGATGGTGAGGCGTTTATGATGTCGCCCCCCCTGACCGACCACCAGCGGATTTGCGGGGGGCTGTTTGCACAGTTGTATAACTATTTGAAAGATAAGAGCTGCGAAGTATTTCCCGCTCCCTTTGGCGTCCGCCTTTTTGAGCGGGGCGGAGACGCCCCCGAGGATGTGGACACCATGGTGGAGCCCGATATCACCGTGGTATGCGACAAAAGCAAGCTGGACAAGTACGGCTGCAAGGGGGCGCCCGACCTGGTCATTGAGGTCCTTTCCCCCTCAACCCGCCGCCACGACAAAATGGTCAAGTTCGACCTGTACCAGAAAGCAGGGGTCCGGGAGCTGTGGCTGGTGGACCCGGAGGCCAGAGAGGTACAGACCTTCCTGCTGGACGGCGGGCGCTATTTTGTCAACAGCTACGGAACGGCGGAAGACTCGATTAAGGCGGCGGTGCTGGAGGATTGTGTCATTGAGCTGTCGTCTGTGTTCCCTGAATGATTTACGGGGCTGGGGGGCTGTTCCTCCGGCCCTGTTTTTGCGTTTTTGGCAGGGCTTTAAAAAAATTTAAGAAGTTCTTAATTGTATTTACTCCCGGTCCGCTGTATACTAGCCGTACTAATACAGTTAATACAGTATCCGGCACTGCCGGAGAAGGGAGGTCCCTATGCTCAACCTGGACTACCGGGACGCCCGTCCCATCTACGAGCAAGTAAAGGACGGCCTGCGGCGGCTGATGGTCACCGGGGTGATTCAGGAGGGGGAGAAGCTGCCCTCGGTACGCACCATGGCCGGGACGCTGGCCATCAATCCCAACACCATCCAGCGGGCCTATGAGGCGCTGGAGGCGGAGGGCTACGTCTACTCGGTCCCCGGCAAGGGCTCCTTCGCCGCCCCCAACACCGGGGTTGACGAGGGGCGGAAAAAGGAGCTGCTGAACACCTTCGACCAGACGGCGGGAGAGCTGCTGTTCCTGGGGGTCAGCGCCCAGGAGCTCTGGACGCGCATTCAGTCTCTGGAGGGAGGAAATGCAGATGATTAAAATAAACAATGTGGTCAAGAGCTTTGACGGCTTCCGGGCCCTGGACGGGCTGACCATGACAGCGGAGCGGGGCTCCATCTATGGTCTGGTAGGGCCCAACGGTGCGGGCAAATCCACCATCCTGCGCCACATTATGGGCATTTACCGCCCGGACTCCGGCTCTGTGCTGGTAGACGGGGACCGGGTCTATGAGAACCCGGCGGTGAAGGCGAAAATTGCCGCCATCCCCGATGACCTGTACTACTTCAATTCCGCCTCCACCCGGGACATGATGCGCTTCTACCGGGGGATGTACCCCAATTTTGACGTCAAGCGGTACCAGGCCCTGGCGGAGGCCTTCCCCGAGGTGGACGAGAAACATCCCATCCGCCGGCTGTCCAAGGGGATGCAGAAGCAGTCCGCATTCCGGCTGGCCCTGTGCTGCAATCCGGAGGTGCTGGTGCTGGATGAGCCGGTGGACGGTCTGGACCCGGTGATGCGCCGTCAGGTGTGGACTCTGCTCATGGGGGATGTGGCCCAGCGGGGGACCACGGTGCTGGTGTCCTCCCACAACCTGCGGGAGCTGGAGGATGTGTGCGACCATGTGGGCATCCTCAGCCACGGCAAGGTGCTGCTGGAACGGTCCCTCACCGATCTCCAAGACAACGTGGTCAAGCTCCAGATCGCCTTTGCCGGCTCAGAGCTGCCCCAGCTGCCCCGTGACCTGAACGTACTCCATACCTCTCAGATTGGCCGGGTCTATACCCTGATCGTCCGGGGGAATCCGGCGGAAATCAAGACCCGTATGGCGGTATTCAGCCCCATTTTGATGGAGGCCCTGCCCCTGACCCTGGAGGAGATCTTTATCTATGAACTGGGAGGTGAGGACTATGCGGTCCGCGACATCGTACTTTAACGCAACCCTCTATCGCAAGACCCTGGCCCGCTTCTGGCCCCTGTGGGCGGGCTATGGGGTTATCTGGGCCTTTTTGATGCCACTGAACCTGCTCAACCAGTATCTCAACGTCATTGTAGGGGACTACCGGGCCGCCATTGACACGCGGCTTGACGCGGCCCTCCAGTTCCCCTCCTACGTGGTGCCGGGGATGTACCTGGCCGCTTTCTTTGCCGTGCTGTGCGCTATGGCGGTGTTCGGCTATCTGTACAGCAGCCGGTCCTCCTGCTGGTTCCACGCCCTGCCCATGCGGCGGGAGGCCCTGTTCACAACCCAGTATCTGGCGGGGCTCAGCTTCCTGCTGCTGCCCCAGCTGGCCACGGCAGTCCTCGCCGCTATGGTAGAGGTGGCCTTCCTGCCCATGGACTTCTGGGGCCAGGCCCTGGGGGCGCTGCTGGCCTGGCTGCTGGCAATCAGCGGGATCTGCCTGTTCTTCTTCTCCTTTGCCGCCTTCTGCGCCATGTTCACCGGCCACATTCTGGCCCTGCCCGCTTTCTATGGCATTCTCAACATCCTGGCCGCGGTGATCTACGAGTTGGTGGACAGCGTGATGCACGAATTTTTCTTCGGCTACACCGGCTCTTCCGCCGCCTATCAGATTGTGGAGTACCTGACCCCCGCCTACGCCCTGCGGGAGGCCGCATACTGGCAGGGGAGCAGCAATATCCCCCGCTTTGAGTCCTCCGCAACCCTGGCTGTCTATGCTGGCGTGGGGGTTGTGCTGGCTTTTGCCTCTCTGTATGTCTACCGCCGCCGCCACGCTGAAACCGCCGGCGACGTGGTGGCCATCCCTCTGGTGCGCCCCCTGTTCAAATATGGAGTGTCCTTCTGCGCCGGGCTGTGCTTTGGTATGTTTACCGCCGCCTTCTTCGGCTGGAACAGCGTCACCGCCCTCACCCCCTGGGTGCTGGTCTGGTCGGTCATCGGCTATTTTGTGGCGGAGATGCTGCTGACAAAGTCCTTCCGGGTCCTGAAAGCCTGGAGGGGGGCGGTCATCATGCCTGCGGTGCTGCTGGTGCTGTGCCTGGCCCTCCAGTGGGACCTGTTTGGAGTCGAGACTCGGGTGCCCCAGCTGGATCAGGTGGCTGCCCTGGAGGTCTCGATGGATATGGGCGCCCCCATTGACGGCGGCGAATATCTGGACATAACCCTCCAGGACCCGGAAACCATCCAGAAATTCATCGCCCTGCACCAGGCCATTGTGGACGACCGGGAGCGGCTGGACTACTCGAACAGCGGCCAATTCCTGGCGGGGGAGAGCTATGTCCGTCTTCAGCTGCACTACAGCCTGAAGAGTGGCGGCAGTCTGGACCGGAGCTACAGCAGCATCCCTGTCCACCAGAATGAGCTGGAGGTCCAGGGCTCGGTTACCAACCTGATCGGGCAGCTGTATCAGGACCGGGCGCTGGTGGCCCAGGCCTATGACTTTGAGGGCTTTTTGAAAAACCGCCGCCTCACCGGGGCCTGGCTGGACCGGGTCTGGGAGGACAAGGGCGACGGAAGCCGGGAACTGACCTACGGTGTCTATGTGAACTTCTGCGCCCAGGAGCTGTGGGATGCGGTGCAGCAGGACTTCGCCGAGGGGAGCATCGGCGTGCGCTATCTCTTTGACGAGGACGCGGACCGACAAAATAACACCTATATGACCGACCTGGTCTTCAGCAGCGAAACTCTCCTGGTGCGCAACGAGGACGGGACCTTCCGCCCCACCTACAACTCCGACCTGACGATCACCCTGACCCCCCATGCCCGCCACACCTTGGCCGTGCTGGAGGGGAGCGGTATCTGGGAGAAGGGATATTCCCTGGCCAGCCGCAGCGCCGTCAGCGAGAGCGGCGGCTGGGAGCCAGACACCTCCGTCGGGTAAAATGAGAGACTTCAATTCGTAAAGTATCTTTTGCAGGGCCGGACGACCCTAGCCTGCCGCTTTATGTCCCTGCTTCGCCAGGCCCATCCCTCGTCCCGCCCGCAGGCGGTCTGGCCCCTTTTGAAAGGGGCGGAGGCGAAGCCGGTGGGGATTGTCTGGCTGGCACTGTTTCGCCTTGAAATCTGAAATAGAAGATGGTGCGCCTAGGGACAATCCCCCGCCCTCGTTTCGCTCAGGGGCCCCTTTGCCAAAGGGGGCAAACGGCTGCGCCGCTTATGCGCTCCTGCGGCATCACAAGGTGGAACTACCCTGGCCCGCTCTACAAATTTTCTCTACTTTACGAGTTGAAGATGACAGAAAAACTTATTGCAATTTGGGCGCACGTTCTGTATAATGGAGGGCAAGAGCGGTTATCCCGGGCGCTTCCAACGTGCCCTACCAAAATTTAGGAGGTAACACCCACCATGAGAGAAGTTTATGTTGTCAACTGCTGCCGTACCGCCATCGGCTCCTTCGGCGGAACCCTGAAGGACACCCCCGCCGCCGACCTGGGCGCCACCGTCATCAAGGAGGCCCTGAACCGGGCCGGCGTCAAGCCCGAGAACGTGGACGAGGTCATGTTCGGCTGCATCCTCACCGCCGGTCTGGGCCAGAACCCCGCCCGCCAGGCCGCCCTGAAGGCCGGCGTGCCCACCTCCGTGCCCGCCTACACCGTGGGTATGGTCTGCGGCTCCGGCATGAAGTCCGTCATTGAGGCGGGCCGCACTATTGCCTGCGGCGACGCCGAGATCGTTGTGGCCGGCGGTATGGAGAATATGTCCGCCGCCCCCTACGCTCTTCCCGCCGCCCGCTGGGGCGCCCGCATGGGTGACAACAAGATGAAGGACACCATGATCTCCGACGGCCTGTGGGATGTGTATAACAACTACCACATGGGCACCACCGCCGAGAACATCTGCGACGTGTGGGGCATCACCCGGGAGGAGCTGGACGAATTCGGTTATAACTCCCAGAAGAAGGCCGCCGACGCTATGGCCGCCGGCAAGTTCAACGACGAGATCGTTCCCGTTATGGTCAAGCAGAAGAAGGAAATGGTGGAGTTCAAGGTGGATGAGTTTCCCCGCCTGACCCCCGTAGATAAGCTGGCCAAGCTGCGCGGCGCGTTCCCCTGCGGCCCCGAGGGCGTGGAGGACGCCATTGTCCACACCTTCCAGCCCACCGGGATCCACGAGGCTGACGCCAAGAAGCATGTCCAGCGGGTCACCGCCGGCCAGGCCTCCGGCATCAACGACGGCGCTGCCGCCCTCGTGCTGGCCTCCAAGGAGGCTGTGGAGAAGTACGGCCTGAAGCCCATGGCCAAGCTGGTCAGCTGGGGCCAGGGCGGCGTGGACCCCAAGATCATGGGCGTGGGCCCCGTGCCCGCCTCCCGTCAGGCCATGGAGAAGGCCGGCCTGAAGATTGAGGATATGGACCTGGTGGAGGCCAACGAGGCCTTTGCCGCCCAGTCCATCGCTGTGGCCCGTGAGCTGGGCTTCGACATGAGCAAGGTCAATGTCAACGGCGGCGCCATCGCTCTGGGCCACCCTGTGGGCGCTTCCGGCGCGCGGATCATTGTGACCCTGCTCCACGAGATGCAGAAGCGGGATGACGCCAAGAAGGGCCTGGCCACCCTGTGCATTGGCGGCGGCATGGGCGTTGCCACCATCTTCGAGAAGTGCTGATTGCGCAGCCCCCTGATCGTCCCTGAATGGTAATATGCTCCCTCTGTGAGAGACGTCCGGTCTTTCACAGAGGGAGTATTGTTTTTGCGGCGGTCAGGGAGAGACGTCAGCTGGGAGCTGCGGCCCCTGAGACAAAAGACTCTGTAGTAGAAAAGGCCAGGGAATGCTCCCCGGCCTGACAATGGTAGCTCCTGATTTTTTAAGGCGTTCGCATCACGAGGGGATGAGTGTAAAGCCGCTGGCCTCAAATCCGCTGTATAATTTCCGATTCCCTCCGGCACACTAAGGCCAAAGGAGGGCGTTTTTATGTCCAAACGAAGCAGGGCCAATGCGCCCCACCCCCGGCAGGAGCCCCGCATCCCCGGTCCGCTGTCCCTGGCCCGGCTGGAGGAGGTCTTTACCGACTGCGTGGACTTCACCAAACGGGAGGTCTACCTCCACGGGGACAACCAGCGGAAGGCGGTGGTGTGCTACATTGACGGCCAGGCCCGGTCGGAGCGGCTCAACGACTATGTGCTCCGCCCCCTGGCCCAGGACCCCATGCTGGCCACCGCCCCCGAGGGGCAGCTGTTCGACCTGATGGAGCGGGGGGCCCTCTACGCCCACGGGGCCAAGCGGGAGACTGAGCTGGACTCGGTGGTCCTGGCCCTCATTGACGGCAGCTGCGCCCTGTTCCTGGAGGACCGGGACGACGCCTTGGTCTTCCCGGTGGCCACCGAGGAGAAGCGCTCCGTGGGGGAGCCGGAGAACGAGCCCGCCCTGAAGGGGGCCCGGGACTCCTTCGTGGAGAGCCTGCGCACCAACACCTCCCTCGTCCGCCGCCGCCTCCGGGCCCCGGAGCTGAAAATTCGGGAGCACATTGTGGGCCGGCAGTCCCTGACCCCGGTGGATGTGCTGTGGCTGGACGGCATCGCCGACCCGGACACGGTGGCGCTGCTGGAGGGCCGCCTGGACGAGATTGACATTGACGGGGTCGAGGCCGCAGGCAATTTGGAGGAGTATCTGGTGGACACTGCGAAGACCCCCTTCCCCCTCATGCCCTATACCCAGCGCCCCGACCGGTTCTGCCAGGGGCTGCTGGAGGGGCGGGTGGGTCTCTTCGCCGACGGCATCCCCCTGGGCTGGCTGGTCCCGGGCACCATCGACCAGTTTTTCAAAACGGGCCAGGACCGGGCCTACCACTGGATGACGGCCTGCGCCCTCAGCCTGATCCGCTGGCTGTGCGCTCTGATAACCCTGCTGACGCCGGGGCTGTATATCGCCCTGGTCACCTTTCACCCCGAGGCCATCCCCTCCAAGCTGGCCCTGTCCATTGTGGCCGCCAAGCAGGAGGTACCCTTCTCCACCATCTTCGAGGTGCTCATTATGCTCCTGGCCTTCGAGGTCATCCAGGAGGCCGGCCTGCGCCTCCCCGGACCCATCGGGGCCACGGTGTCCATTTTGGGCGGGCTGGTGGTGGGCAACGCGGCGGTGGAGGCCCACATCGTCTCTCCCGCCGTGCTTATCGCCGTGGCCATCGCCGGGGTTGCGGGCTATACCATGCCTAGCCAGGACCTTGGCAACGCCCTGCGGCTGTGGCGGTTTTTGCTGGCCATTCTGGCAAGCCTGGGAGGACTGACCTGGCTGGCCCTGGGCTGCGCCGGGCTGATCTACCACCTGGCGGGGCTGGAGTCCTTCGGCGTGGCCTATCTGGCCCCCTTTACCACCGGGACAAGGGTCCCCCGGGGCCACCCCAGCCTGTTCCGCCTGCCCCTGCCCATGATGAAGTGGCGGGACGGGGCAGTGAAGACAAGAAACAGGAGGAACCAGCGATGAAAATTTTCCCCGTGCTGCTTACCGCCGTGCTGCTCACCGGATGCAGCGGCCTGCCTGCTGCCCGGGAGATGGGGGATATGGCCCTCCTGCGCACCCTCGGGGTGGACCGCGGAGCGGCGGGGGTCGAGGTCACCGGCTCCACCGGCCCCCAGGCCAAGGGGCTCCAGGCAGAGGGGGAATCATCCCTGGTGCTGTCGGCGGATGACGATACCCTCAGCGCCGCCTGTCTGGCCATGCAGGGGCAGAGCGACAGCTTTGTGTTCTTCGGCTATGTGGACCAGCTCCTCCTGGGGGAGACCCTGGCGGAGCAGGGAGTCACGCCGGTGCTGGACTACGCCGCCCGAAACACGGAGCTGGGCCTGGGAGCCCGGCTGTGGCTGATCCGGGACGGGTCGGCCCGTGACGCCATCCAGGCGGGGGGCCAGGAGGGCATCGAAAAGCGGCTGGAGACCCTCCGCGCCGACGGCAAAATGGGGATCACCTCTCTGACCCGCACCGCCGGAGAGGTGTACACCGATCTGCTGGAGCGGGGCTGCGCCTTTGTTCCCGCCCTCTCTCCCGCCGGGGATGGGACCGCTCAGCTGACACAGCGGGGCTACGGCGTGTTAAAGGGGGATACCCTGGCGGGCTTTTTGGAGGGGGATGAGGCCAGAGGGCTGGAGCTGCTGGCTGGCGGTCCCACGGGGCATATTTTGACGGTAGGGAGTACCTCAGTGAAGACCACTTCTGCCCACACCAAAAGCCGCCTGGAGTTTCAGGGGGAGATGCCCTCTCTGCTCCGGCTTACCTGCCGGATTGAGGCCCGGCTGACCGAGTATGACCGCCGTCCCCAGGGGGAGGAGCTGAGGGCGCTGATGACGGCGGCGGAGGAGCAGGAGCGGGCCTGTATTCAGAGGGCGCTGACCCGGCTCCAGGAGCTGGAGGCCGACTGCGCCGGTCTGGGAGCACAGGCCGCCATGTATTGCCCCGCCCAGTGGCAGAGGGGCCAGGGGGATTGGCCCCGGGGTTTTTCCCAAATACCCATTGAGATTGAGGTGCAGGTCGCCATTCAGACCTAGTGAAGCCGAAGGAGGCACACATGGAACAGGATAAAATATCCCGAACTCAGCTGATGGCTCTGCTGTGGGCGGGCGCTATGGCCCCGGCAGCGGAGCTGTTTCCGGGGCTGCTTCTGCCGGGGGCCGGCAGAGGGGCCTGGCTGGCGGTGGTACTGGCGGCGCCGGTGGTGCTGGCGGCGGGATGGCTGCTGGGCAGTTTGGCTGGCCGGGAGGGGTTGGCTCGGGGAATCACCCAGAGACTGGGAAAATGGGCTGGCGGCGGCATTCTGATACTATATATAGTATGGGCGGAGCTGCTGCTGGCGCTGCGGCTGCGGCTGTGCGCCCAGCGGTTGTTCTCCACCGGGGAGCGGGACGGAGCGCTGGCCTTCTTCCTGCTGTCCATGGTGGCGGTACTGCTGTGGATGGGGCGGGGAAAGCTGGCCGCCTTCGCCCGGGCGGGACAGCTTTTTCTGGCGGCCCTGCTTACCGCCGCAGGGGTCGTTTTGCTGCTGTCCATCCCCCAGACCAGACTGGAGCGCCTGTTTCCCCTGTGGTGGAGCGAGGCGGGACCGGCGCTCCAGGCTGTCCTGTCCGCCGCCGGAGTCATGGGCTGGGGGCTGTTTCTTCCCTTTATGATGGGGGCGGTGGCCGACCAGGGCGAGAAAAAAAACTGGCACTGGCTCTTCTGGGGGCTGGGGGGTATGCTGCTGCTGGGACTGGCGCAGGGCGTCATTTTGGGAAACTTGGGGGTCGGTCTGGCAGGCAGAGTGGAAAACCCCTACTTCATATTGGCCAAGAATGTGGGCGTAGAGGGGGCTTTCCAGCGAGCGGAGGGTGTGATCGCCGCAGTATGGACCTTTGCTGACCTGACTATGGGGGGGATCTTGGTCTTTGCAGTGCGGGCAATGGCCAGTGAACTGCTTCCGGACTTGAATCGGAGGTGGGTCCCTTGGGCGGTGGTGGTCCTGGCTGCCGGCGGAGCCCTGTACCTCTTCCCCGCCCTGGGGACTGCGGAGCTGTGGAATGCCCGAGTGATCCCGGCGGGAAACCTGGTTTTAGGCGCCGTGTTACCTCTAGTGTTGTTGGCAGTGGGGGGTCTGCGGGGAAAGGACCATATATCTTGTGGGAAAAAGAGCGGCTGAGTAGAAGATATTGTGCAGAGGAAAAACACGGAAAAAATATTGAGAAAATTTTGAAAAAGTGCTTGACAAATGAGGAAAGTGGTGGTAATCTATCGAAGCTGTCCGCGAGAACAGGGCACAGAAGTCAGCAAGCCGAGCGAGGACAAAAAACTTTGAAAAAAGTCGAAAAAAGTTCTTGACAAAGGCTGGGCGGTGTGGTAATATATGAAACCGTTG
>NZ_QWKI01000247.1 GCF_009911645.1 Pseudoflavonifractor sp. 60 | reverse complement strand
GGTGTGGCCGATGCGCTTCTCCAATGTCCGCTTGGTCTGCGGGGTGGATGTGGTAGGGGTGACTGCTTTCGTTTTTGTCATAGGCGGCTCCTTTCAATTTTTTTGATTATCAGGTGATACGATGCGCCGCGCCGCTGCTTTGGTGCTGGCGGCGTTGCCCTCCCGGAAGTTCTTTCCGGCAAAGAGGATAGGGGCGCAGCGTTCTAAAATCCGGTCATAGATACGGGCGTGGGCGAGGTCACGCGGATGCTTCAGTTCGTCCAGCTTCAGATTGGTGGTCACGATCAGGGGCTTGCCGCTACGGTAACGGCTGTCGATGATGGAAAACATCTGCTCCAGGGCATATTCGGTGTTGCGCTCCACGCCTAAATCGTCTATGATTAACAGGTCATAGTCTCCCAAGCTGTCCAGGAACGCCGTCCTGTCCTCTCCGAACATCCCGCCCAGGCGGGCCAGGATACTCGGAAAGTTTGTCATGAGTACAGGTACGTCCCGTTCCAGAAGGGCGTTTGCGATGCACCCGGCCAGGAAGGATTTGCCCGTACCAACGTCACCGAACAGCAGCAGTCCGATGTTCCGTTTGAACGCCTGGGGCCAGTGATCGACATAGGCGTGGGCTTTCGCCATAACAGGATTTTCGCCGTTATCATGGGCAAACGTGTAGCCGTAGAGGTATCGGTCTTGAAGCCCCTGGGCCTTTCGCCGCTTGATACGCTCCATGCGCTGGCGGCGTTCCTCGGCCTCTTTGCGGCGGCGTTCCTTCTCCTGCTGGCAGGGGCAGACGCACCGGGGCTTGAAGCTGCCGCCCTTGAATGGGTCTGGGATAACCGCCTGCCGTGGGCCTCCGCACTTCCGGCAATGAATCAGTCCATCGGTTGGGTCAAGGTATTCGTCCTCATGAATCTCAATCAAATCGTATCACCGTCCTTCACACTGTAATCCCGGTCACGGGCAGGGGGAGCGGCCTTGCGCCTATCATCCGCTATCCAACGGCGGATGGTGGCGGCATGGCTCCGGTACTGTTTGCCAGTGGAGGCCATGTACTCGGACAGCCGCTCGATGTACTCCTGCCAGACAGTGGGGAAGTCGGCTTGCAGTTCGGTCAACTCCCGTTTTGACAAAATGACATTCTGATACCTACCCAAAACGGCGGGGGCGGCGTGTCCCTTTTCTAACTCTCTTTCTCTATCTCTAACTCTCTCTCTATCTCTGGTGGACGAATGTCCGGACAGTGGGCGGACATTTGTCCACCAGGATTTAAGGCAAGCCGATTTGCCTGCCGCGCCCGCCGTTTCCGCTCCCCTTCGGTGGAAGATTGGCCTATCAGAAGTTCGATGTTGGTCATGTAAAAGGCCCCGTCCTGCATCTGCTCCATAAGCCCCAACTGCAAGAAAATCTTGATTGCCCGCTCCACGGTTCCGATCTGCTGGCGGGTGATGGTGGCGATCATCTGCGGGGTGTAGGGGATGCTCTCGTCAAGCTGGAGCCGCCCGCCGTGTTTCAGCGATTTCAGGTACAGCTTCAGCAGGATGTAGGAGTACAGAATACCGTCCTGCATACTCTCCAATAGGACGATGGAATCATCGTCAAAATAGTTTTCTTTCAGCTTGAGATAGTAATATTTGCGATTGTCAGCCATAGGCAGTTATCTCCTTTGCATGGATTGGCCGTTACGGGCCGTCTGAGGGCCTTCCGGGGTGCTGGATAGGGAATGTATCAGGCCCCTATCGAGCCACCCTCGGAAAGCCTTGCAAAATCAGGGCTTTTTAAGCCCTAAAGCGTGACAGTTCTGCCTTTGTTTCCGCTTGCGCTCCGTAGCCTTGGCCCGCTTCATGCGAACGGCACATTCCGGGCAGTATTTCGCCCGGTTGGATTTCGGCAGATAGTAACCGCCACAGAGTACACATTTCCTGCGGTCTGCCCGGTGGAGCAGGGCGGCGCACAGGCCAGCGTCCAGGGGCAGAACGGCGGCGCGGAACCAGCGGCACACAAGGGAATAGGTGATACTCTGCGGGCAGACACATTCTTCGCCGTTGTCCAGAAGCAGACAGCACCCGCCGTCATAGTTGCAGCAGTTATGTACCAGTCTGCGGGCGGTGCGGTACTGCTGGTAGTTCATGTGAACGATCACGGCTCGTTCTCTCCTGCCGGTAACTTGATGTAGATGTGATAGGGGGTGTGGAGGGCTATCAGCTTCTTCTCCACCAGCCCAACATCCTCCAATTCCCGCAGAGACTGTGCCACGGTGCTGGGGGTGCGGTCAATGATCTCCGCGATAGTCTTGTTGTAGAACGCCAGATACCGCCGCCCGCGCCGGTCGATCTGAACCATATCCGAATTGAGCGTCATATCCAGCATGATCGCGTAGACCTCTTTTGCCGTCAGCCGGATATTCATGCCCAGCAGAAAGCGGGGATAAGCCAGATAGAGCGGTAGGGTGGAGCTGCTGATGATGTAGTCAGTTTTCATGTTCCTTCTCCATTTCGTGTCGGATTTCATGTACTTCCTCGAAAAGTTCTTTGATTGCTTCCGTGATGGAATACGCGCTATTGCCCAGTTCGTCAAATTGAGACATTGACATTCTGGCGAAAACATCTGCCCGGTGACGAAGGGCTTTGATATCGGAAACATAGCGGGAGCATAGGAACTTAAACTCGCGCAGCACATCTTCACCGTCCGCCATCCTCTGCCGCCTCGGTGTTGGCGGGGCTACGGTCAAAACGGCAGCGGCCTCCGCCTGCTGGTCAGGGGGGAGCCGGGAAATTTTCAGCGCGTCCCCCTTGGTGATTTTATCGCCAGCGTCCCGGATGGTTTTCTTTGCCTCCGGGGTAAGATTGGCGGCGGTCTGAACCAGACGCTCCACGGTGCGCTTGCTGATTCCCAACTTGTCGGCGGTGTCCTCCGAAAAGGGCTTTGCGCCTAAAACCGTCAAATTGTCGTTTTTAACCGTCTGCCCATTCCTCTGGCCTTGGCGTGTCTCTGGGTGGATGGCCTCATAGAGTTCCTTCCGGCGCAGAAGCAGATCGCCCAGTTCCCGGTGGGACAGCCCCGCCCGAACAAAGTTCTCGTCAATCTCGGCCAGTTCCGCTTGCAGGCCGTCCGCATCGCTGACGGTGCACTCGATCTCCGTCCAGCCCAGCAGCTTTGCCGCCTCCAACCGATGCAGGCCGGCGATAAGCGTGTTGTCCTGGGTGACGGTGACGGGATTCATCAGGCCCACGGCGGCAATGCTCCGGGCCAGTTCCTCCACGTTCCTCTGCTGGGTGTCTCGCCGCCCAGGATTGATTTTGATTTCGCTGATTTTCATTTGCATGGCGGTTGCCCTCAATGCGAAAATGTAGCGATAATCCGGTTGAGCATTTCACGGTCAGAGCCGTCCAGCGATTCCCCCAGCCTGCGGAGAAACGTGATCTCCGCAGAGTTCAGCGCCCTGCGGTCAAGGTGGAACCACTCCGCCACCCGGACGCCGCCATGACCGCCCTGCACCGTCTCAATGGGATAAGAGCAGGTCAGCACCACAATGTCACGGCGAATTGTGCCGGTGCTGACGTTAAATTCATGTGACAGGTTTCTGTAAGTATCGTGCCGTCGGAGGCACAAAACCTCCAAAATCTTCTGGCGGCGTTCCCACGGGGTCATATCCATTTTCGTAACCTCCTGATAATTTTATCGTTCATTTTCCTTCTGCTGGTGCTGGCCCTCACGGGCCAGACGGTCAGCGGCCTTGCGGAGTGATTCAACCGCCTTAATTTCATCCCGCATGGCCCGCATTTTTGCGTAGTCCATATCCTTCTGCTGGGTCAACGTGGCGGCTTCGGCCCGCCACGCCTTGGGCGTGATCGCTTCGCCGGATTCTTTCAGCGATTTCAGAAAAACGGCGGCAGCATCAAATAACGCTAACTCGTCTCTATGCTTCTGCTGGTACTGCTCCCGCTTGCCTGGTTTTACCTTGTCCAGCTTTTGGTGGATTGGCTTGTACTGCTCATACTGCGCCCACATTTCCAGCCGTTCATCCAGGACGGCGAGACGGCGTTCGGCTTTGACAATTTTGCCGCGCAAATCATAATAATCTTTGTTCATGGCAGAGACTTTTTCGTAAAGTTCCTGCATGGAATTGATGCCGTTTCCTTGCAAGAACGCCAGCAGTTTAGCGTTCTCCTGAAGAGCCTTAATTTTGCCGGAACGATAACGGGCTTTATCCTGATTGACTTTGGCCTGGGCTTCATAAAGACGGGCCACAAGACTGCCGCCGTTCTGGGGAGATTCAACCGCTGCCTGCTCCTTCGACCAGTTGTAAATCCGGGTGATGCGGGCCTTGAGTTCCTTCAGCAATTTGTTATCATCGGCAATCTGCCGATTAAGGTCGCCTTTCTCCGTTCGGATGCCCCGCCGCTCCATCTGACTGGCGGCAGGCCCCATGTGGACGGAGGGGATTTTTTCAATGCCCTGCCGCTCATAGCTGCGGTGGTCGATGCGCTCCGGCCTGCCAGCGGCTTCTAACGCACGATTGGCGTAGGTGGCCCACGCCACCCGCCACTTCTCGGCGTTCTCCCGGTTGTTCCAATCGGTGGTGTCCTCCCGGTGATTCTTCCAGCCACCTTTGCCATCCGGGATGCGGTTGCCCTGGCTGTCCAGATCGTAAACTTTACGGCACTTCGGCCCCCAGCGTCCGTCCGGTTTCAACGGGCGAATGGTCAGCAGGATATGGGCATGTGGGTTCCCGTCACCCTTGTCATGGAGCGCAAAATCGGCGCACATTCCAGCGGCCACAAAGTTGTCCCGAACGTAGGAACGGACAAGGGCCAACTGCTCCGCTCTGGACAGTTCCACGGGAAGGGCAACTTCAATTTCGCGGGCAAGCTGGGCATCACTGGCTTTCTCAATTTGCTCCACCGAGTTCCAGAGGGTGGAGCGGTCTGCAAACTCTGGCGGTGCGTGGGCGGGCAGCATGATTTCCGAATGGACGACACCGGGTTTATGCGTGTAGTCACGGGTCAGGCCGTCCCATTCGCTGGTCAGCTTTTCGCCGCTTCGGTAGGCGGCAGCGGCAACAGCCGAACGGCCTACGCTCCGCTTGATGATTTGGATGGGACAGTGAAAGATTGCTATCGGTTCATCCTCCTTCCTGCTGGTAAATCAGGGGTTTGGGGGCGGTAGCCCCCATCGCGTCCGCAGGACGCAACAAGCCCCCGGCAGGGCGCACGGCACCGGACACGGTGTATAAGTGCGCCGTTAGTATAATTACACTAACGGACTTTAGCTTGTGGCAGCAGTTTTCTCCGCCGCTTCTGCTGCTCCCGGCAGGCGGGAAAGGGCAATCAAGAACGCTTTGAGCGATTCGCCGTCCATGTCAATGGCGGCGGGAAACACGCCCTCCAAAATCGCACCATGACGGCACAGGCGGCTGGTTCTGGCGTTGCGTTCCGCGTTCCTCTGCTTGTTCAACAGAATCTTTACCTGGTTCTCATATTGAGCTGCTTTCTTTTTGGCTTCGTCCCGTTTGGCTTCCAACGATTTGTCCATTTGCTTATCAAGCCTCTTTCGGCATCCAGCCGTTTTTGATGAAATACCGTTCCAACTTTGTGACTGCGCTGGCAGCAGCGCGGGAATGGAGCTGCTGAACCTGGGCCGGGGGCAGATTCGCCAGCAACAATTCTACTGCTGCTCCATCCTCGCCCTGGACTATCAGATTTTCCAAAGGCAGTATCAGGAGCGGAATGGAAGTGCAGTTGATAGGGCAGCGGGGGTGGCGGTGCAGTCTGATAATTGTCATAAAGACCTCCTTCAAATGTGAGAAGGGACAAGCCGACACAGCAGCTTGTCCCTCCCGGTGATGGAGCATATCGCCCCTCAATTTATAGCCGTTTTGAACGGCACTTCGTTAAGTAGGTTTCTGGAAAAATTTCAAAAACTTTTTGCGGACAGCTTCAATGCTCAAATGGACAGCAACTTTGGAGCATCCGCAGATTTTCCCGACTTCCTCATAGCTGAGATCATACAACGCATGGAGCAAAAACCGCTCCCGCTGTTTCTCGGTGCAGAGAGCCAGCACCGCCAGGATTTCCCTGCGGGTTTCCATACGGCAGACATATTGCTCCGGCGATTCACAGTAGGGCAAGCGGCCCTTGGTGACAACTATGTACTCGTCATAGCCGCGCTCATCCCAATGGTCTTTCCACTCGCGGTAAAAGCTCCGGTCAAATTGCTTGGCAACCGCCCAAAGCTCGTCAAGGGTAGCTGCATCGTCATAGGACAGATTGCGCCGATGCTTTCTGATGGTAATTCCCATCCTGCATTTTCCTTTCGTTCAGATTTTTGCTTGGGTCTGAACGAAAGGGCGGGGAGCGGCAGCGTAGAACAGGCAGGCTATGAATAGCCCACAGGAACGTGAAAGCGCCCGGACGGTGCAGTACCATCCAGGCGCGTGAAACAACATTATGAGCCGACAGGAAACGACTATTTTCGCAAAGCTGGGTAGAGTGCGCCGCTGCGGTGGTCAGGCTTTTTTTGATAAGTGCCTATCTATTTGTAATCGCATGGCGGCATCCTCCTGTGTGCCGCCGAAAAATATTAAAACGGCGGTCTTGAAATCGTTGTTTCAAAACCGCCGTTTGGTGTTCATTTTCGTTTGGGGCGCGTTAATAGAAAGCCGCCATTCAACGGTTTTTTTATGCCGTTTCCATTGGCGTCTAAACGTCTATGATTAACCTTTATTGCGCTATCACATCAATGCTGGCATCAACTTGCCCTGTTCCCCAACTCAGTCAGCGCCTTCAGTGTGCCATCCAGGTTTTCCTTGTGCCAGTTTTTGAAGAAACCGGAATAAATGCTGGCGTAGATGCCGGAACTCCGCAGGTCGCTCAGCTCTGCCTGCTGGGCAGTCAGGCGGATGGTGTCCGTCCCGGTGCGGATGGTGATAACGGTGTTGAACGTAACGTCTTCCAGCTCCACCGACTGGATGTCCCCATAGGGAAGGACCAAGGACACATCTTTGCGCAGATTGCCCCAAGTGGTGTTGAAGGGGAGCAGGACGATTTCATGTTCACACATCTGGAGAACATAAAATTCCGAGTTGAAAAATGCCGTAATTTGTTCGCTCAGGTTTTCCGGGGCGTATTTGACGATGATGCTGCGGCCCTCCAGCGGCTGGTATCCCGCCTCCCGGACGAATTTTTGGACTTCTTTTGCCATGGTGTAGTTCATCCTGTCAAAACATTGATTTTCTCTTTTCGGTGCGGGCAGGCGGGATGAATTCGTTTTATGCCGTGTTTTCCGAATCCCTTCAGTCTATGGGGGTAATGAGGGGCTTGCCGTCGGCATCCAGCAAAACGGTCATCCCTGTGCCGCTTGCCTTATTGTGAGAGCCCAGCACATAATTCACGCCAGTCTCCGTATCCACGATGATCTTTACCACATTCACAATGCCCTGGTTATAGACCTCTACAAAGCGCTGCTTTTCCATTGCGTTTCCCTCCTTTCCCATCCCGCCTGTCTGCGAAAGGAAACATACCACGCTCCCGGCCCGCTGTGGGCCGAATTTCCCAAACAGCACAAATTCTTCCTGAGCGGCAAACATAAAGAGGGAGCCTCAAAAGCTCCCTCTCAATTTCTTCTTCAATTCTGCCTTTCCGGTTCGGGACAGCAAACACATTCTACCCCCTACCCAGACCTGATTTCCCGTTCTATCCACTGCCTCGATTTTGTCCCATGCTGCCAGAAAGGACCGGTGGACCCGGACAAACCGTCCGTCCAGTTCCTTTTCCAGCTCGTTCAGACTGCCCACGAAATCCAGACGGCTGTCCGCCGTATGAAGATATACATGGTGGGCCTTGGGCGCGGCCTCAAAAAACAGGATGTCGGCCAGGGGAATGTGGCGGGTTTCATCGCCTGTTCGCAGGGAGAACATCTCCGCCGGGTCGCGGCGCTCGTCCAGTAAGCGGGCGTGGACCGCCTCCAGGCAGCGGGCAACGGCAGGGCCGGTCTGCTCCCCCTCCTTCACAATGTAGTCAAATGCCTCCAAATGGTACTGGAAGGTTTTCCAGGCCAGATCGCCATAGCTGGTAATGTAGACCAGCGTGCCATGAGGGTCCCGCCGCCGCAGCTCCCGCCCCAGCGTAAAGCCGTCCCACGCTCCGTCCTTCAAATCCACATCCAGGAAGTAGACGCCCCGGCGGCTGTCCTGCGCCGCGTCCAAAAGCGCCTGGGCGGTGGAGGCGGCGCAAACCACCTTCATGTCGTAGTTTTCCACGAAAATTTTCCACTCCAGGGCGGTTTTGAGCTGGTGACGAACACTTTCCTCATCATCACAAAGATAAATTGAAATCATGCTTTTTCTTCCACCACCAATTCCTGAACAAACACGCCATTGGCCCAGCTTGTGGACGCGACCGTATGGGGATAGTCCTTCAAAATCCGCTGATAGCTGGACAGTCCCAATCCCCGGCGCTCTCCCTTGGTGGAAAAGCCCTCCGTCCAGATTCTATCCGGGTCGATGGCCCCATTGTAGGGGTTGGACACCCGCAGAGACAGCCTGTCCTTTTGAGACAGCAGGACAATCTCCACCCAGGGTGTTTCCGCTTCCAAAGCGGCCTCAGCGGCGTTGTCCAGCAGAATGCCCAGACAGCGGGTAAAGTCCCACGGGTCCATTCCGATACGCTCCACAGGGTAGAGCGCCTCCAGGCGGCAGTCGATTTTCTTTTCTCTCATGGCTGCCAGCTTGGACAGCAGGAGGCTGCGCACCTGGGGGACTCTCACATTGCCCAGATGGACGGAGGCCTGTATCCTCTCTCCGATGTGCTGGTCAAAGCCCGCGTCCAGTTGGGACAAGGAGACCCGAAGTTCATCCAATTCTCCTTTCCCGGCCTGTTCAGACAGCCCTGCCAGCAAATTCTTGTAGTCGTGACGGAACGCCCGCACCTCCCGCTGAATCGCCTCCAAATCCCGCTCGTAGAGCTGCTGCTGGGCAATGACGTCCCGCTGGACTTCCATCTTCCGGGAGGCGTCCAGCCGCTGGGACAGGTAAATGACCAGCCCCACCGCCAGCCCCGCCATCACCAGCACAAGCGCGTAGTAGGGAACCAGATATTCCGGCTGGATTCCCTCCTGTAAAAGAGAGAATGCCTCCATAGCCGCCTCCAGGCCAAAGAAGAACAGGGCCATGCGGCGCTGGACGGAGCTGTCCTCCAGCAGAAGGCGGAACCAGCGCCCGAAGCGGAGCCGGCGCAGCAGCGCGGCGGAGACCAGCGCCACAGCGCCATAGACGGCGATCAACACCGTGTACGGGATCTCGCTGTCCAGAAGCAATATCTGGGCCAGGCCGGACGCGGCCACCTGGCACATGCCCGCCATGCACGCGGCGGCAAAGGCGTGCCAGAACCCGGTCCGCCACGCCCACCGAATCCACAGGGTACACATCAGCAGGATGGCGCAGGAGAACGCACAGTAGCGGACCACATAGTGGTCGGGAAAGCGCGCATACAAAACCGCATCCAGCAGGGTGGCCAGTAGCGGAGAGAGCAGCAGGGCGGGCAACTTTCTCACCACCCGCCGGCCCCGCGCGTCCATAATCACAAACAGATAGACCACCAGGACGGCGTGGGAGATCAGGGAAACTGTAAATTGAAACAGATAATCCTCCAGTGTGA
This sequence comes from Pseudoflavonifractor sp. 60, assembly GCF_009911645.1. Lineage (GTDB taxonomy): Bacteria > Bacillota > Clostridia > Oscillospirales > Oscillospiraceae > Lawsonibacter. The sequence goes on along the minus strand of NZ_QWKI01000247.1, from coordinate 576 downwards.
GCATAGCGGACGCCTCCTTTCTGCGGACTATCATACCACATGGAGGGAATCTTGTCCATGACAGGCCCAATCAGCAATATATCAATTCTGCAAAGATGATTTCCTCTACCTGGGCCTTACAACTGTTTACCAACCCTACCCACGCCATCTGGTCACGGGCTTTCAATTCCTCGGTCACACCTGCGGCCTCCATCATCTGCGGGAGCATTCTGTCCATCCACTCTTGGACGGTATTGTCAATGTCCAGCAGGTGGGCGGTGAGCTTTCCGCTGCCTGCCAGTTCCCGCCACAGGTCATGCTTGTGCTGCTTCAAGTAGGTGTGCCGCAGACTGCCGTACTTGCCGACTGTTCTGACCGGCTCCGGTTCATCAGCTATCAGATTGGGAATGTAGTAGTCTCCTGCTCGAATATAGGTCAATTCTGCCATCTGTAACCATCCTCTCATCAGCCATTTCATTTGTGCCGCAAATGAGCTGACTGTACGTTGTATTTGATGCACTTGAAATACATCGCTTACAGCATACATCGTCGTGGAGATTGTTCCTGTCGATAATCATGGTGATAAGCTCATAGGTC
>NZ_QWKI01000246.1 GCF_009911645.1 Pseudoflavonifractor sp. 60 | reverse complement strand
AACAGCTTTGGCAACAATGCGGAAAAAGACACGGCTGGCTGCCGTGCCTTGAACCGTAATTCTTATTGTAATAGGAGAATTGAATCATGGCTTCTGGAACATTTTTTGATTATTATTATGGTGGTGAAAGTGAACAATTTCCATTTTACCGCATTCCGCAACAACTTATTGCAGGTAAAGACTTCCAGCATGTGTCCGCTGAGGCCAAACTGCTATATGGGCTTCTGCTTGACCGAATGGATCTGTCCGTCAAAAGCGGCTGGCACGATATAATGGGACGCGTATATATTTATTTTACATTGGCAGAGATACAGGAAAATCTGAACTGCGGACATGACAAAGCAACAAAATTGCTGGTGGAACTGGATACTCCAAATGGCTGTGGACTGATTGAACGCGTGAAACAGGGACAAGGCCGCCCTGCCAAAATCTACGTCAAGCGATTGACCGCAAGAGAGTAATTTTTCATATTGTTAATCTTCTCAGGCAGCAGTCAAGACTTCCGAAAACTGGGAGTCTTGACTGCGAAAAATCCGCATTTTAGACTGCGGGTTTCTCGCAGGAATCTATACTAATAGAACCAGACTTACTTATCTATTATCAATCAATCTATCTATCAGGACAGCACATCAGCCGCAGTCTGGATAGATGGGATAGATAGATTTGATGCTAAGGAACGAAAAAATGGCATGGAACGCAAGGATGAAACTTATTCACTCATGGCTTATGCCGCAGGGTTTTTACAGGAGACACAACGGCGCGGACAGCGCCGTTGTCCCAGCAAGTACGGAATTGTGACAGCAAAATTCCACTTGTTAGGGGCCCCCCTAAAACCCCTCCGTTTGTGGAGCGCATACCGCCCTTGCAAAGCGTGTTCCCTCTTGTGCCCAAAGGCTAATCCGCCGCTCGGCCCCCGTCAAGGCCGGACGATTGCGGAGCAATCGTCCGCGAGCCGGCCAGTCTGCTGACTGGCCGGACCTTGACAGGGGCCGTCCCGCGGATTGTTTTATCACCAAGGGGGGATACGCACAAAAAGCCGCTTGACAGCGGCTTTTCGTATCCTGGGAATGGGCGGGCTTGCGGAAAGCGTCAGCATCCTTCCACCCTCCTCGCCGAAAGCCATGGAACGGCATAGGAAATACATCTCAATTTGAGACGTATTTCGACAATGGCAGAAGCCGCCGTTCGTTTGCCCCAGAGCCAGCGCCCCAGTATTCGATTTCAACGCAGTTTTACTCAATACGAATATCGTCGAAAAATGCGTCTCAACTTGAGACACATTAAATCCGCTGTATTTTACATCTGGCTGGTATCGTTTACAAAGCGCACAACATCGCTAGGGGAACAATCCAATATCGTACACAGCTTTTCCAGCGAGAGCATGGTTATATTTTTGTTCTTTTTCAGCCAATCCAGGGTGCGGGCTGTATGCACAGGCGCAACCGCCATTTGGTAGACAACAGCGGCGTGTGCGTCTGCTATCTGACCAAGAACAGCGGGGGGACTGCTTACACCGTCAATTACGCAAAGAAACAAGGGGTAAATGTATTCAATATTGCCGAAAATATCAAACTTTGAATCACTTTTTTGCCAGCAGAAAAAATTTTTTCAAAATATGTGCCAAAACTACCCGGTTGGGGAGTGGACAAAAAACAAGCGATTTTGGTAAAATATCATATACCTACAAAAAGTTCAAAATTAACCGCGATTTACAAAAAAGCGGCCCAAGTTTATAACGGATACTGTACCGCAGGCAAATAATAATTGTGCCCGTTGCTTCTGTAAAATTGTATTTCAATGAAAGAATGTTTCTACTGTCCAAGTGGCTTTTGCGCTCAGTTGAGGAAAAGGAGGCTGACCCGTGGACCAAAACTATATCGCTCCGGCAAGCGCACTAAAGAAACTGAAAAAGGCCCGGAACCTGTCACAGACAGTTTACCTTTACGGGGCCACCGGCTATGGCAAGACGGAGCTGGTACGCCAATATCTGTCGGGCCGCAGATACACTTACCTCTCCTGTGAGGAACTGCCCTGGGAGGATGGGGCGCTGCCCCGGTTGGAACCGGGCAGACAGAAGTGCCGGGTAGTGGTGATCGACGACCTGCACCGGCTGAAAAGCGAGGAACTGCGCCGGGAGATCATTGCGTTGGAGGAGAGGGCGGATATATGGCTTATCCTGATTAGCCGGAGTCCTGTCCCCACATGGCTCATGCCCCAGCATATCAAGAGCGTTTTTGTCGTGATCTCCGAGAAAGACCTGCGGATGGGCCGCAGCGAGATCGCCGCCTATCTGGAGTCCCGCGGCATCGCATATACGGAGGAGGATATGCGGCTTTTGGAAGTCACCGCCGAGGGCAACGCCTACATCCTCCACCATGTCGCCCTGCGTATGAAGGAGGGCTTATCCCCCGGCTCGGAACTCCACGCGGAAATATGGGACGCCTTTGCCGCTTATCTGGAGAATGTGGTGCTGGTGCGCTGGGACAGCGACTTGTTAGAATTTTTAATGCAGGTCAGTGTGGTGGATGAATTTACGCTGGAGCTGGCGGAGATGATCTCCGGCAATCTCCACGTTGCCGCCCTGCTGGAACAGGCGGCAGAGGCAGGGAATTTTATTTTCCAGGAGGACGGCACATATCGTTTACGCCCGGTGTTGATCGATGCTCTGCGGAACCGAACATTAAAGATATATGGGACGGAGCGGGTCAAAGACCTCAAATATAACGCCGCCCTTTACTATGAAATGCACGATGAAGTCGTTCCCGCGCTAAGGTTGTTCGAGGAGTGCGGCAAGACCGAGCGAATCAAAAACCTGCTCATCCGCAACGCCCGGATGAATGTGGGTATCGGCCATTACTACGAACTGCGGCACTACTATTTCAATCTGGACGAACAGGAGATTGCGGACAGCCCGGTATTGATGGCGGGCATGAGTATGCTGTATTCCCTGTTGATGGACGGCGAAAAAAGCGAGTATTGGTACGAAAAGCTGAAAGCCTACACCGCCAATGCCAGAGGGGGTGTCCGGCGGGAGGCCCAGAGCCGTCTGACCTATCTGGATATTGCCCTGCCTCACCGGGGAAGCCGGGACGTGCTGGCGGTGATGAAGAACATTCCCGCCCTGCTGCTGGACAAGGGAAACTGTCTCCCGGAGCTTTCTGTCACCAGCAACCTCCCCAGCACCATGAACGGCGGAAAAGACTTCTGCCATTGGAGTCCCGACGATACCATGCTGGCGAAAACCGTTGGCCCATTGGTAGAGCGTATATTGGGCCGCTATGGTAAGGGGTTTGTCAAGGCCGCGCTGGGCGAGAGCCGCTACGAAAAGGGCGGGGACAATTACGAGGTAATGTCCCTGCTGACCCGCGCCCAGGTGGAGGCAGGGCAGGGCGGGACGATGGAGATCGCCTTTGCCGCCGTAGGCGTCCGGGTACGGCTGGCCCTGCTGCAAGGGGACAGTCCGGCGGCGCGGGAGCTGCTGGCGTCCTTTGAACAGTCGGTGAAAGAGAACCGGGCTGTCCAGCTTCTGCCCAACATCCAGACGCTCCGCTGCCGGTTGGCCTTGTATGAGGGTGATATGGATATAGTGGAACGCTGGATGAAAACCGCCCCGGACGAGGATCGGGAGTTTTGCGTGTTGGAGCGTTACCGCTACCTGACCAAAGTACGTTGTTATCTGGCGAACGGAGAGTACACAAAAGCCCAGGCCCTTTTGGAAAAGCTGCGCTACTATGCCGAGTAGACGGGCAGGCCCTATGTCCGCATGGAAACCGGGCTGTTGTCCGCCATCACCAAGGAGCGGGTCGGCGGGCCGTGGCAGGAGGAACTGGCTGCCGTTCTGAAAGAAGCGGAGCGTTACCGTTTCCTGCGCCTGATCACCGAGGAGGGCGCGGCGGTATGGCCCCTGTTCCAACGGGAGAAAAAGGCGTTGCAGGAAGCTGGGACGTTGAATAAGGACTGGCTGCGCCGCCTGCCGGCCGAGGCCGAGGAAGTGGCCCGGCGCTATCCCCTCTATCTGAAAAAGCGGGCGGCTGTGGCGGCGGATTTCAAAGGCGTCGCCCTGACCATCCTCCGTTTGCAGGCCGACGGCCTATCTGTTAATCGGATCGCTCAAAGGCTGGATTTGAAGCCGGACAATGTGAAATATCACATTAAGGAGAATTATCGAAAATTGAATGTTGACAACAAAACGGACGCGCTGCTGGCGGCGCGAAGCCTGGGCCTGCTGTAATTCAAGAAATGCGTCTCAACTTGAGACACATTTCGACAGGGAAAGCGAATGAAACAGGAACAGGAATCATCAAACAAGAGCATTGCTTATGTGGGAGCGCAAATGTGACCATCGAGGGTGCGTGCGAGGTCGTTTTCGCAAATAGCAGCGCTGAAGCTGTATTTGATTTAGGAGGAATAAACCATGAAACGAAGATTATTGAGTACGATTATCGCCTTGGCTTTGTGCCTGAGCATCTTGCCTATATCGGCACAGGCCTGGGTCATAAATGGCAACAAAGAGTATGTCTATAATGGAGAGTCCCGGAAGGTTACAAATTTTCAATTAACCTTAGATGGTGTTCGTGTTCTGGAAAGCGGAAAAGACTTTTTCATTACAAAATATACGGACTTGGACGGCAACGAAATCGACTGCATAAATGTGGGGCCGGTTCTTATGCACCTGTACACGGAGGACAGCTCCATAGGTGCGTTGAACTCCGGACAGATACGATATGACATTGTTCCAGCCCCGCTGACCATCACCGGCCTTGGCGGAAGCCACTCAAAGGAATACAATGGCAGTGCAGATTGTGATGGAACCGGTCTTGAAATAGAATTTGAGGGCAGCTTCAATAATGATGATGTGGCAATAAAGACTATAGGTGGAACATATTCCTACAATAGCGTCAATTCGGGTGTGGGCCAAGAGATTGTCCTGAGCGGTGCCTCCTATGAACTGGAGGGGGAGAAAGCTGGAAATTATTATATTACCGATAATATGCCCGATACGCTGACTGCGTCTGTTGGAACAATCCGGAAGGCCGCTGCCATTGTCCCCAAGAACGGTGATTTGGTGGTTACTAACGGGTGGGAACACACTTATACTTACCGTCTGGACGCTCTGCTCCCGGAAACGGAAGCAGGTAAGAGCTTGGGAGAAGTTACTTATGAGTTGGGCGCTCTCAGCTTGGGCAGCTACTACACCAGTGGCGCAAAGATTGACGGCCAGACACTGACACTGCCCATTGAGGCGGTGGAAAGCGACGAAGAAGCCGAAATCGGAACCATCACCGTCACCATCCATACCCAAAACTTTGAGGATATGACCGCCACCATCGACGTGCGGAGCGTCAAAAAGACCATCCCCACCGGCGGACCTACCCTGAGCGGGACCACTCTCACCTATGGGCAGACCCTCAGCACCATCACCCTCTCCGGCAGTATGCAGGACAGTGGCACGCCCGTTCCCGGCAAATTTGAGTGGAGCAACCCGGACAACCGCCCCGCTGTACAGGAAAGCTACGCGGCGGCGTGGACCTTCACACCGGATGATAACAACAAATATGCCGTTGTCACAGGGACCGTCCGCGTCACCATCGCCAAGGCCACCCCCAGCCTGACCCTCACGCCGTCCCCAGCCACCCTGCCCAACGGCGGCACGGTAACGCTGACCCTCTCCGGCCTGCCTGCTGGCGGAACGGCTTCCGTGACCTGCTCTAGCGGCATCACCGTGACGGCGGGAGCGGGCAATACTTGGACGGCGAAACTGCCCAACAGCACCGCAGACTATATCTTCACGGCCTCCTACGCAGGAAACGATAGCTACCACGGGGCAAATACA
>NZ_QWKI01000245.1 GCF_009911645.1 Pseudoflavonifractor sp. 60 | reverse complement strand
TGCACCGTGGAGACAAAGGAAGTGGTGATCCTGCCGAATCCGCCCGCTGATGATGGCAGCACAAAATTCCAGTTGGTCATGGAGGACGGCATTTCCAAGGTCCCTGCCGGATTGCAGAACATTGAGGCGCTGAACACTCCCGAAAAGCTGGAAACCGCCATGAAAACCGCTATTACACAGGCCAATTCCGGCGTTCCCCAGGCCAACACCGCCGTCTATGATGTGGAGCTGCAAATCAGCACCGATGGCGGCACTACCTGGACGAAGGCGACTGCCGGAAACTTCCCCGCAAACGGCCTGACCATCACCCTGCCCTATCCAGCGGGAACAAACAGCAGCTATACCTTCACCATGGTGCATATGTTCACCACCAGCGATTTTGGCAAAACGCCCGGAGATATTGAAACGCCCCGCGTCATCAACACGGCCAGCGGCCTCCAGTTTACCGTTACCGGCCTGTCCCCGGTCTCCGTGGGATGGACGGCTCCCGCAACCACGCCGGATACTCCCTCCGGCGGCAATCATGGCGGCGGAGGAGGCGGGAGCGTCAGCACCTACGCCGTCACCGTTGAAAAGTCGGAGCATGGCAAAGTGACCTCCAACCGCACCAATGCCAGCAATGGCAGCACTGTCACCCTGACCATCACCCCGGACAGCGGCTATGTGCTGGACGCTCTGACCGTCACAGACAGCCGGGGGAACGAGATCAAGCTGACGGCCCAGGGCGGCAACAAGTACACCTTCACGATGCCCAGCAGGGCCGTAACGGTAAAAGCGTCCTTTGTTCCTCTGCCGGACGATACGCAAAAGCCCTGCGACGGCGGCGCGGACTGCCCCTCCCGCGGCTTTAGCGACCTGGGGAGCGTGGGGACGTGGTATCACGAGGCGGTGGACTACGTTCTGCGAAATGATCTAATGGGCGGTTACGGCAACGGCCTGTTTGGGCCGAACGATAACCTTTCCCGCGCCCAATTCGCACAGATACTCTTTAACAAAGAGGGCAGGCCGGTTGTCAACTACCTGCTGCAATACGGCGATGTGGCGGAGGGCGCGTGGTACACCGAGGCCATCCGCTGGGCCACCAGCCGGGGCATCGTGGGCGGCTACGGAAACGGGATGTTCGGCCCCAACGACAACATCACCCGTGAGCAGTTGGCGGTCATGCTCTGGCGGTACGCCGGAAGCCCCGCCGCTACGGATAAGGAGCTGCACTTCACCGACGCGGATCAGGCCAGCGGCTTTGCGCTGGACGCTCTGCGGTGGGCGGTAGAGAACGGCATCATCAACGGCTACGGCGACGGGCTGCTCGGCCCCCAGGGGCAGGCGACACGGGCGCAGGTGGCGCAGATGCTGAAAAACTTTATTGAGAATCGGGAGCCCGATGCTTAAAAAACTTGTATTTTCTTGAAAGACGCATAGTACCACGAAAGCGGGACGGTGTTTTTCTGTCCCGCTTTTCTTATGTTTTTTTCGCAAAACCTGTCGAAATGTGTCTCAAATTGAGACGCATTTCAGAAAGGAGGGACTGTGCCCAGCTCCGGCGATACACCGAGTACAATCATTATGACAACCCGGCCAATACAGAGGCCGCCCCCTTCCAGATCAGGGGCATTTACATCGACCCGGCCCGCCGGGTGGCGGAAGTCTATGGACAGCCTGTGGCCCTACGCCGCCGTGAATTTTCTCTGCTGCTGTACTTTATGCAAAACCATGATGTTGTACTGACGCCTGAGCAGATATGCGAACACGCCTGGAGGATGGAATATACGCAGTCCGTGGGCCAGTCTGTCCATGAACTCCGTAAGCAGATCGAAGTAACTCCAAATCGCCCCCGCCATATCCAGACCGTCTATCGCGTGGGCTACCGCTTTGTATCAGATTTTGACGAAACTTAATGAAACAGGAACCGGCAACGACCGCCGCCCCGAATCAGGGGCGGCGGCTTCTTTCTGTTCGATCAAAAGCGTACTTTCTCGAAGGGGACGGCCAACGTGCCATAGCTAAAACAGTCGAGGAGTATCTTCTTTCGCCGAATAAAAAAATTCTTTTCAAAAGTTTGGCAAAACACACCCTGGCACTTGTAATAAGGATAGAGGGGAACCGGAAAACAGGTTAAATATTCAAAAAAATACATCTCAAATTGAGACGTATTTCGACACAACACCGATTCGGCCCGTGTACCTTGATAACAGAATGACCGGCCAAAGAGGATATATGTCTGCTTCACAAGCGCCGCAGACAGCACGCCGCTGGGATGCCATGGGCAGGAACGGCTTTGGACAGAACGGCGATTTTTTGCGTTTATTGTTGAAATATGAGATAATAATGGTGTAGTAAGCGGCACCTTGAAAACAGAATATTTCTGGCCGCCATATATGCACCGTTCACTCGGAAAGCGAGGGTATATATGGCAGAGCAAAACATTCAAGCTATCAGCGATATGGGACAGAACGCCAAAAAACGCATCGTCTGTCTATATCGGGTGTCTACCATAGGACAGGTTGACAAAGACGATATTCCCATGCAGAAGCAGTCTTGCCGGGGATTTTGCAGGCAGCACCCCGGCTGGGAGATTGTCAAGGAATTTTCTGAAAAAGGCGTTTCCGGGTTTAAGGTCTCCGCCAGGGACAGGGACGCGATTCAAGAGATACAGAAGATGGCCCTGCAAGGCGAATTTGATATTTTGCTGGTGTTTATGTTCGACCGGCTGGGCCGCAAGGACGATGAAACGCCCTTTGTGGTGGAATGGTTTGTCAAGCAGAATATTGAAGTATGGAGCGCCATGGAGGGCCAGCAGAGGTTTGACAATCACGTGGATAAGCTGCTGAATTACATCCGCTATTGGCAGGCTTCTGGAGAGAGCATTAAAACTTCCTTGCGCGTCAAGACCCGGCTGGAACAGCTGACTCAGGAGGGGCTTTACTCCGGCGGGCGCACACCGTTTGGCTACCGGCTGGAGAAAACAGGCCGGATGAACAAGAAAAATCAAGATGTGCGGGATCTTGTTGTAGAGCCGGAGGATGCGGAAATCGTCAAGCTGATTTTTCAGAAATATGTGTATGAGGGCTGTGGGGCGCTCCGTATCTGCCGCTATCTGGCAGAGCAGAACATCCGCAGGAGAGACGGCAAAATGATTTCTGTCGGCATCATCAACCGGGCCATTCAAAACCCTATCTATATTGGCGTTTTGCAAAGAGGCGCCAGCAAATCAGAAGTCTTGCCCGCCTTGAAAATCATTGATGAAAATGTATTTGCCAGGGCACAGGAGATCATCAGCGCAAGGACCGTCCAGCACAGGGAAGTTCCGCTTACCACCAGAGGGAAATCCCTTTTAGTGGGGAATGTCTATTGCGGCTGCTGTGGAGCGCGGCTGGTGCTGACGACCTCCGGGCGAAAATATCGCAGGAAAGACGGGACAGTGGTTACAGGCAGTTATTCCAGCTATAAATGCTGCAACAGGACGCTGGCCCCCGGAAAGTGTGACGGACAGACTTCTTTCAGTGTTGAGAAGCTGGATAACCTTGTGGAGCAGATCGTCCGCATCCAGCTTGAGCAAATCCAAAAGGCTCCGCCACAGGCGCTGCTTGAGAAACAGCGGAGCCGGAAAATCGACCTTGCCAAAGTGAAGGTGAAGCGTCTGGAGGATGAATACCGGCAGAAGCAGAGGGCCTATCAGGATTTGCGGGCCGAGACGCTGAAGGTAATCCAGGGTAACAGCCATTTCAGCGCCGGTCTGCTGAACAGTTTGATTGACGAGACAGCCGCCCAGCTTAAGGAGCTGGAGAGCCAGGTGCAGGCCGCAGAGAAGGAGCTGCGGGACATTGTATCTGGCGCTGAACAGGTTGGACAGGAATACGCGCAGCTGGTGAATTGGGCCGGGTTATATGACAACTGCACCTTTGAATCCAGGAAAATGATTGTGGCGCAGTTCGTAAAGGCCGTCCACATCAAGAGAGGGTATGAGGTGGATATTGAGTTTAATGTGTCCTTCGAGGAATTTCAGGCGCTTTATCTGGAGCCGGAAGCGGAGGAAAGCAAGCGGAAACGGAGGGGCCGGGAAATCCTTGCCCTCGTGGAGAACGCATAATAAATTCCCGGCCCGAACAAGATACAAAATATTTTCGACATTCCTTTTTTATCTATTGCGAATACCAGCAACCACACTATATGGCAGATTATTTTTTGCTTAAACTGTACTGCTTACTACTCGCTAGGCGAGTGGTTCAAAAAAAGCCTTATGGCGATGATGTAAACAAGAAAACTCCCTTTGCTATAGAATAGA
>NZ_QWKI01000244.1 GCF_009911645.1 Pseudoflavonifractor sp. 60 | reverse complement strand
GTCGCTATCCATCCTCTCTCCGGCTCCTGCTCATCCCATGCAGGGGCCGGAGGCCTTTTTTTGTCAATGTACACAAATCGGGGGATGGAAATTTGTGTAACAGAGGGCTGTTTTTGTGCGGTCACCCCGGGCCTTGACGCGCTTCGGGCCGTACAGGTCTTTTCGTACTCCGCGGGGGCTTACTTCACATACCTTTTTAACTTCTGAGAGACGGCCTGAATATCAATGGGTTTTGCCAAATGGTCGTTCATTCCGCACGCCAAACACTTTTGAATATCTTCCGAAAACGCATCGGCAGTCATGGCGATAATGGGGATATCCGCGTCTTCGCGTTCCAGGCTCCGGATGGCCCTGGTCGCTTCATAGCCGTCCATCACGGGCATCCGTACGTCCATAAGAATCGCATCGTAATATCCAACAGGAGATTCCTCAAATTTCGCGGCGCAGATTTGCCCGTTTTCAACCCAATCCAGCTCCATTTCCAGGACAGAAAGCAGCTCCTTGGCAACTTCCCAGTTGAGCTCGTTATCCTCCGCCAATAAAATGCGCTTTCCCCGGAGCGTCCGGTCAGCCGCCGCCTGCGCCTTGGCGGTTTTCTCGCCGGCGGTACCGGCAAACACCTTCAACGCATCAACCAGAGTGGACCGGAACAGCGGCCTGGAAATAAATCCGGAAATCCCCGCCTCTCTGGCCTCCGCTTCCATCCCGCTCCAATCACAGGCCGAGAGCAGCACCAAGCCGTCTCCCCCGCAGCGCAGGCGGATTTGCCGCGCGGCTTCCATCCCGTTCATGTCCAGCAGCTTCCCGCCCAGAAGGACCATTTGATAGCCGTCGTTCCAGCGGCAGCGCTCAGCAATCAGCTCCATCGCCTGTTCCGTGCTCTGACACCATTCGGCGCACATCCCAATGGACTGCAAAGAACGGACCGCATTTATGCACAACCGCTCATCGTCGTCAGCCACCAGTATATTCCAGCCGGGAAGTGTCATATCCGTCTCCTGTTCCGCCGCCTTTGCCAGGTCAAGAACAACGTGGAACTCGCTGCCCCTGCCCTGTTCGCTGCGGACGGAGATGGAGCCGCCCATCGTGTCTACAATACACTTGGTGATCGTCATTCCAAGCCCGGAACCCTCTGTTTTTTGTACGCGGGTGTCGTCCTCCCTGCTGAAGGATTCAAAAATCTGCTTTTGGTACTCCTTCGACATACCAATGCCCGTATCGCTCACCAGGAAGTGGGTGCGGACACAGGCAGCGTCTTCCGGCAGCGCCTCCTGGTAGACGGACACCTGAACAGCTCCGCCCTCTGGCGTAAACTTGACGGCGTTTCCCAGAAGGTTAATCAGCACCTGGTTCAGCCGCACGCCGTCACAGCACACGGTTTCCGAAAGGATTTCGTAAGCGGCCGCGTTAAACCGCTGTTTTTTTGCCTTAACCTGGGGCTGTATGATATTGACGATGCTGTCCATCGACTCTCTCAGCGACATTGGCCCGACATTCAGCGTCATCTTGCCGCTCTCGATCTTCGATATATCCAGCACATCGTTAATGAGACCCAGCAGGTGCTTGCTGGACAATGCAATTTTTCGCAGATATTCCTTCACCTGGTCCGGATCGTGCGTGTTGGCCGCAGCCAAAGAGGTCATGCCGATGATGGCGTTCATGGGCGTGCGTATGTCGTGGCTCATGCTGGAGAGAAATTCCTGCTTTGCCGCGTTGGCGTGCTCCGCCTCTTTCCGCGCTTTTTCCGCAGCTTTCCGCGCCGCGTCCATTTCCGTATTCACGCACTTTAATTCAGATACCTGCTTCCGGAATACTCCTAAGTACTGAAAGAAGATGCAAAGAAGCATGGCGATCACCGCGAGGGAAGAGGCGTAAACGATAACAAGCCAGTGACTGCTCATCCCAGAAATTGCGCGGTCCAGCCCTTCGAAGGGAAGGATCGTCACCAGATACCATTCGCAGTAAGGCAGGCTGGTGCAGTACAGATGCTGACGGGATTCGCCGCTTTCCAAAATAACGGAGTACTCTTCGCCGGCGTTCATGGCGGCCATCAGCTGCTGAATATAGGAATAGGCCGCTTCGCTTTGGCCGTCAAAAATTTTATACAGCTGGTCAAAATAGCTTTCGTTTTTCCCGCCCTGATCCCGTACAACGTAACTGCCGTCCTTTCGTATCACAAAGGAGTACATCGGCGAGCTGTCCGACTCCAGGAACAGGACCTCGCCCATATATTTGGAAGAAAGCCCCACCACCATGGCAAGGCTGGCGCTTCCGTCGGACATGGGATATTCGCAGGGAACGCCAAACAAAATCACCCCGTTCCCGCCGCTGTCCACCGCGGAGGCGGCTTTGCGCTCCCCGTTTTTCAAGCTCTCCAGGAAGGGTTCCGGGTGATTGAACTCCACCGGATCGCCGAAAATCATTTCAATTTCGCCCTCAGGAGAATACAGGGCGGCGCAGAAAAAATTCCGGGCTTTTGCGCCGTATTCGATCTCCTCCTTTGAGCCGTAACCGGCGCTCCCTTCGCCCTGGGCAATATGCGCTATGGACTCCGCCATGGTCAGGCGAAGGTCGATAATCGTTTCAAAATGCAGCGACACCTGCTGGTTCATTCCAGACATATAAGCGGCGCCGATCTGCTCGATCGTACGTTCACTCATACGGTTAATGGACAATCCGAGAAGGGAAAACACAAACAAAGTTAAGCAGATGACCGCTGCAATACTAATCCCTAAAGAACGGGGCAAAACCACGCTTTTCATACGTTTCCTTCTCCTCATGTTTCGATCTTGTTTGAACATACCGGCTGCCTCATGCTCCCGCCGTCACCGCAGGCTGCTCATAAGCCGGAACATCTTGCGGATGTCCACCGGCTTTGCCAGATGTCCGTTCATTCCCGCGTCCTTTGCCAGTGCGATGTCCTCTTCAAAGGCGTTGGCCGACAGTGCAATGATGGGCACGGTCTTTGCGTCCGCCCGGTCCAGGCCGCGGATCACCCGGGCCGCCTCATATCCGCTCATCACCGGCATCATCAAATCCATCAGTACGCAGTCAAAGGTCCCCGGAGCGGAGGCCATGAAGACGTCTACAGCGGCTTTTCCGTTAACGGCGGCCACCACTTCCGCTGCCGCATCCTGAAGAATAAACTCCACAATTTCCCGGTTGATCTCGTTATCCTCTACCAGCAAGACGCGCATCCCGGCAATATCGCCCTGCCCGTCCTGCTCTTCCTCTCCGGTCCGCCCCGCCTCGTCGAAGCGGATGGGCAGGATGATTTGGACGACGCTCCCCTTGCCGGGGGAACTGTCTACCTCAACGGTTCCCCGCATTTGCTCCACCAGCTTCTTCACGATGGACATACCCAGGCCGACGCCGTTATAGTGGGTCCTCGCGTCCGGATGCTCCTGGGTGAAGGGCTCAAAAATGTGCGGCTTAAAGTCCTCCCCAATGCCGATCCCGGTATCTTCGATCACAAAACGGTAGCTTGCGCTGCCGTTCCGGAAAGCGGTTTCCTCTACCCGGACGGACACGGAGCCCTGGGGCCGGTTATACTTGAGGGCATTGTCAATGACGTTCATCAGGATTTGCTTCAAATGCAGCGGATTTCCAATCAGCCTGCTGTGGTGCAGGGCCACCTCCTCCAGCGCCAGCCGGATCCCCGCCTCCTCCGCCTGAGGGGACAGGATGGTAATGCAGTCTTCCAGCGCGTCATGAAGGTCAAACGGCTCCTCCACCTCCGCCGCCGGCCGGCCGCTCTCCAGCTTGCTCACCTGCAGAACGTCGTTTACCAGGGACAGCAGATGCTCCGTCGACACGCGGATTTTCTTCCGGCACGCCCGCTGCCGCTCCGGATCGTCCGGGCTTTTTTCCAGAATGGCCAGCAGTCCTAAAATTCCATTGATGGGCGTACGGAGATCGTGGGACATACGGGAGAGAAATTCGCTCTTTGCCGAATTCGCCCGTCTGACCCGCTCCAGCAGCTCCATGATGGACTGCTCCTGTTTCTTCCGCGTTTCCATGGTCTCGGTGATGTCCTGATGGTAGCCGTGCAGGCAGGCGCCCGGTTTTTTAAACGTTTTGTCCGGCACGCCGCCGCATCGGACATAAATTTTCCCCAGCTCCGGATGCTTCCAGGGGTAGATTACCTCGGCCCGCCCGGTTTCCAGAATTTGCAGCACCGCGTCCTGCACCATGTCCACATAGTCCGGCTCAATATTTTCAAACCAGCGCCGGTAGCACTCCTCCGGGCCAATCTCATCCGGCGCGCCCAGGAGTATCCGCATCGTGCGGTCCGCGTACATCCTTGGCTGGCAGCCCTCTTCCAGCTCAATGGTCCAGATGCCGGTTCTGGCGCCCTCCAGAATGTCCTCCAGGCTCTGCCGCGCCTCCAGCTTGTATTTCTCCTCCTGCTCCACCACGGCATTGATGTCCCGCTGGGCAAAAATCGCGCAGTTCTCTTCCGCGGTCTTCTCCGTGGCGGAAAAATGAAGCTCCAGGTGCTTCAGGCCAAAGGAGCTGTCGTTCACCTGGTACCGGACAGAGAACTTTTTCTTGGTTCTGAGCTGAGCCAGTACATAGTCCTTTTTTGTCACGTCGCGGAGCCGCTCCCGATCCCGGGGAACTACATATTGGGAAATATACCGCTCCACCGCCGTCTGGTAACCGTCCTGAAACTGGGCGGCCCAGTCGATCCCCGTCTGTTCGCTGCTCCGGTAGACCTCGCATTCGCCGGTATCGAACTTCACCTCATAGATGCCCAGATAGTCCACACTGAGGGCGTGAAGCACGTTATAGCTCCGCTTTTGCAGCTCCCGGAACAGATTCCGCCGCTTCAGAGAGGATACGATAAAATACGCCGCGGTCTGGAGTATATTGGACGCGTATTCCAGCGACCGCACCGGGGGATTGTCCACACCATAAAAGCCAATGATCCGTTTGCCGTCATAAAGGGGAACCACCACAAGGGAGTGAATGTTCTGCCGCTTCAGGTTTTCATACTGTAGCGGCTCCGTTTCCCGGATATCCTCCAGGCGCTCAATCTCGATATGCTCGCCGACCCGGAACTTCCGGTACCAGCTTGCACATACCTCCGGGGGAACATTTTGGAGATATTCCTTTTCCGGCTCCACTCCGTCGGCCGCCCACTCATAGGTGTTGTCGTCGCCGCCGGACTCGTTTTGCTCAAAGATATAGGTTCGTTCCCCATTTAACGCTTTTCCTAAGTGCTCCAGCAGCACCTCCAGGGACCGGTCGGGAATTTCCTCCAGCAGGGCGGTGCGCAGGCCCTCATTGATCACGGCCTCCAGATTCTGAACGCTCTGCATATCGCTGTGCCGCTCCTGCTCCTCGATCAGCGGAGTTTCGTCTCCGGCCCGTTTTAAAAGTTCCCCTGAATAGTCCATAAGCCTGCCCTCCATATAGGCCGCTTTCCGGCCATAGCCACCGCGGCGAGTTCCGGCATTGGAAGATGGCTCTTCCCCGGAAATCGCCGTTTTGGTGTCATTCCAATTTGTTTCTGTGGTTTTGCCGCAGAAAATTAGAAAAGTCGGTGTCATGATATCATATGTCCCTACTTTCGTCAATACGTAAAGTACGGCTTGACCAGGGCGGAAGCCGAGGGTCAGGCCGCCATATCCATGAGAGGGGCATAGTCCACGTGAAGGTCGCTGTACTCTGCGTAAACCCACAAAACCCGGAGTCGGAACTTGTTTAAAATATCAAATGCAGTGAAGAGAGACAGACGGGTTTTGCCGGGAAACACAATGAGCATACAACTTTACACGATTGTTTGAAAAAGATGTTGAAAGGCCGGGCGGTCACATGATAAATTAAAATCATCACAGGTGCTGTGGGAGCGACATACGCCGCAGCTGAAAATCAAACAAAAAGAGTATGATTATGAATAGAGAGAATGCTCAGCCTTGCCCTTGTGGGCGCCATGTTTGTGGCGCTGCTTGCCTCCTGCGGCGGCAAGAAAAACGCCGCCTGGAAGGTTACCTGCCCCTGGGCGCCCTCCGGGGTAGCGGCCATGGTGAGCCAGCAGGCCGCCACCAAATCCACCAGCTATTCCGACACCATCGCTCTGGTGGCCGAAGCCATCAAGGGGGACGCCACGGTCAACACCTGGGTTGCCGACACCAAGGCCAACGACACTGAGCTGGTGTTTGTGGGCAAGGGTCTGCTGTCCATCACCTCCATCCTGGACCCGGACAAGATGCAGTTCGGCTATGAGGACTTTGTCTTTGTAGAAAACCTGTACTCCTCCATCTTCGTCCTCTCCGCCGACGCCGAGCTGAATTGCCGAGCTGGAGAGCAAGGATGATAATAGACCCAACGAGATCTTTGCGCAGATTTCCGAGAGCCGGGTCGGCCGGTGTATCCGCACCGCGCGGTATACCTACGCCGTCTGCGCCCCCGGCATCAACGGCGGCGCGGCGGCGGCTTCGGACCGGTACGCCGATGACTTCCTCTACGACATGGAGGGGGACCCCCACCAGCTGAACAACCCGGTGGCCGACCCCGCCTATGTTCAGGTGAAGGAGGAGCTGCGGGAGCGTCTGCTGGATTGGATCGAGAGAGCGGAGGGGACCCGGCCCGTCATCATCGACGGATAGAGGCGTGTCATCTCCAGAGAGGGCGCTATGAAGGAGCTGGACGGAAAGGTGGAGATGGTCTATCTCTGGGTGCGGGCCTATATTGAGGAGAATAAGTTCTCCAACCACTCCAAAATCCCATCGGAAAACGCCCTGAACCGGCGGCTGACCGAGGAGAAGCTCCTCCGCCGGGTCAAAGGGAGCGGCACCTACACCAACAAGGAGGAGGGCGGTGGGCCAATCAATCTGGTGGTGCTGTATTACTTTTTCAGCATGGACGCCAAAACTGCCGCCGCAAACAGTCTGTATGTTATCTTTTTCAGCCAGCTGTGCAATTTCCTTGCCACGCTTTTGAACCATGCGGTCCCGCCCATTCGGTGGCCTGTGCTGGCGCTTATGGTGGCAGGGGGAATTTGCGGCGGGATCATCGGCAGAAAGGTGAACAGCCGGATCGAAGGAAAGACTGTGGAGCGCCTGTTTTTGATCCTAATGGTAGTCATCATCTGCATCAGCGTATTTAACACCTGGAGGTATGCGGTTTCATGAGCGAGAACGCGTACATTGGGCGAGGCCCTACCCGCCCTTTCCACGGACTGTACCTTTTGATAGTTGCTAAATTCATTTTATCCACAAAAAGGCAGCTCCCCGGGGCCGGGGAGCTGCTTTTTGAAAGGAAATTCAATTTTTAGAAAGGGGATTGGGCTGTATTTTTCTGCCTGCGGCGCTGGGCAGGCCCAACTCCTCCCGATATTTTGCGACGGTACGCCGGGAGATGACACAGCCCTCCTGCTCCAGGCACTGGCACAGCTGCTGGTCGGAGAGGGGCCGGGACTTGTCCTCGTCCTTGATGAGCTGCAACAGCAGTTTCCGGGCCGCCGTCGCGCTGGGGCCGCCCTCCTGACTGCCTGCCGCCCGGGAAAAGAAGTATTGCAGCGGGAACAGGCCCCGGGCGCACTGGAGGTATTTCTCCCGCACCGCCCGGCTGACGGTGGACTCGTGCAGCTCCAGCACCTGGGCCACCTCGCCCATCCGCAGGGGGACCAGCCCCTCGGGACCTTTTTTAAAAAAGTCCGCCTGCCGCTCCACAATGACCTGGGCGCACCGCAGCAGGGTACTCTCCCGCTGGCCCACCGCCCACAGCACGTTTTCCGCCTGGCGCAGCTTTTCAGTGAGGTAGGCGCGCACCTCCAGGTCCTCCGTCTGCTCCAGCAGGTTTTGATAGTACCGGCTTACCCGAAAGGGGGGACGCTCCGGCCGGGCGGAGCGGACAAGGATCTGACCATCCCGTGTCTCCGCCACCAGGTCGGGCTGGGGGTAGTGGACCTGATCCAGCCGCTGGAACACCGCGCCGGGCCGGGGGTCCAGCTCCCGGATAGTCCGCAGGGCCTCCTCCACTTGGGCCACGGTGATCTCCAGCTTGCCTGCAATGGCCCGGTAGTGCCGCCGCGCCAGCAGGTCCAGGTGGTCCCGGACGATGGCCAGGGCGGGTCCCGTCTCCCCGATGCGCTCCAGCTGCAGGGCCAGACACTGGGACAGGTCCGCCGCCCCCACGCCCGCCGGCTCCAGGGTCCGCAGCAGGGCCAGGGCCTCCTCCAGCCGCGCCAGCGGGATGTTCCCCTGTTGGGACAGCTCCTCCAGGGGGACCCGGAGATAGCCGTCGTCGTCCAGACAGCGGATCAAATACTCCACCAGCCGCCCCAGCTCCGCCTCCGGCTTCTTCCGGCTCAGCTGGCGGGAGAGGAAGCTGACCAGCGTCTCCTCCAGCCCGCCGCCGGTGCCCACCCGGGCCAGAGGGTCCAGCTCGTCATCGCTGAGCTGCTGGTAGAACCAGTTCTGCCGGTCGTTGTCCTCCAGCCAGCGCAGACGGCCCAGTGCCTCGTCCCCCTCCTTCCGCTGAGGGGGCGGCGGGACCTCCTCCCCCTCGATGACCGGATTCTCCTGGGCCAGCTCACGCACATAGGCGTCCAGCTCCAGAGTGCTCATGCGCAGCAGTTCCACGCTGTAGAGCTGCCGCTGGCTCAGCTGTTGGCTCTGTGTCTGCTGAAGCTCCATCTTTCTCACTCCTTTTGTTCAGTTTATGGCCCAATAGAAAAAATGTCAAGATAAAACCCGCTTTTTGTCAAATAGAATGCCCTCTCAGCGGATTCAAATCGCTGTATGGTAAGCCGGCGTTTTGCAATATGTTGGCCGCATCTCCAGAAACATGCTTTAATTCGTAAAGTATCTTTTGTGGGGTGGGACGGCCCCAGCCTGCCGCTTTATGGCCCGGCAAAGCCGGTGGGGGTTGACCTGCTGGCACTGCTTCTACCTGAAATATGAAATAGCAGATAGTCTGCCGTTGACAATCCCCCGCCCTCGCTTCGCTCAGGGGCCCCCTTTGCCAAAGGGGGCAAGCGGCTTCGCCGCTTGTGTGGCCCTGCTTCGCAGGGCT
>NZ_QWKI01000243.1 GCF_009911645.1 Pseudoflavonifractor sp. 60 | reverse complement strand
CCGCAGGCGGCCTGGCCCCTTTGAAAAGGGGCTCCGGCGAAGCCGGTGGGGATTGATTTGCTGGCACTGCTTCTACTCGAAATCTGAAATAGAAGTATATTTTCGGGTTCGCTCCCGGTCTTTCATCCTCTTATATAATACCAACGCCTGTAAAATATAGTCGCTGCTGTGAATGGCCTGCTCCAGCCACTGCTGTTCCTCCTCCTCCGACATGACCTTACCTGAATCAATCAGGTCCAAGAAGTCCATATGATAAAGCATCCACAAAACCGCGTATTGTTGGTCCTTTTTCAGCGGCATCAAAATCTCTGACATATCTTTTGTCCATTTTAATTGTTCAAAATCTAAAACATAATCATCCTTGTTCTCCATAAATAAATCCTCCAATTATTGTAATGTATTCATTGCAATTTTACCACGCAGATGGGGTAAAATCAAGTTGCTATGTATACATTTCAATGCGTAAGGATGAGGATCTGTGTCAGAGAAAATCAAGCAAGACATTTCTATTGGTGCAAATTTAAAGCGCCTCCGCAAAAATGCGAAGTTATCACAGCAAAATGTTTCGATTAAATTGGATTTAATGGGATTGGATATCAGCAGGTCAATCATTTCACAGATGGAAATTGGGAAATATAGTATTCGAGTCAGCGTGCTGCGGGCGTTGAAGGAGATTTATAAAGTGGACTCCTATGATGAATTTTTTAAGGATTTGTAAATAAACTTAACTATAATCTGCAAGGGTTTATATGCCCTCAAAAAAAACAGCCCCGAGGAGAGGTCACATCCCTTCCTTGGGGTTTCATTTTATTCTCAAGGCAGGGAGGAATTTCACCAATTTTTCCGCCCCTCATTTTGTAGCTTATTCATTCCAATCATAACACAGAATTTCATTTAAAATTAAGACCGGAATGAATAAGCTCCAGAAAGAAGGGAAGGGGATACTCGCTTGGTGCAGAAGATAAAGCAGGTCAAGGAACTGTCAATTGGCGAAAATCTCCAGCGTCTTCGCAAAAATGTTGGCCTCTCTCAAGAAGACGCCGTTGCCCAATTACAGTTGGCGGGGCTGGATATAGTAAAAACAGTTGAAAAAAGGTATGGCAACGAGTAGAATAAGATCATGAGCTATTCAAAAAGATATAGGGAAC
>NZ_QWKI01000242.1 GCF_009911645.1 Pseudoflavonifractor sp. 60 | reverse complement strand
TGCAGCTGCCAGACCGCACCTCTATTCTATAGCAAAGGGAGTTTTCTTGTCTACATCATCGCCATAAGGCTTTTTTTAAACCACTCGCCTAGCGAGTGGTTTTCTTTATACAAAAAACAGTGCGCGGCGACGCGCACTGTCTTTTTATACCAGTTCCACCGGATGGAATCCTTCGGCGGTCAACTGCATTTGCTCCCGGTATCCGCAGCAGCGGGCCAGCTCTGCCGCCTGGGGAAAAGCGCACAGCAAATCCTGGGCGCTGTGGCAGTCGCTGGTGATGCAGATGGGGATGTTCCGCTCCCCCATGGCCCGCAGCAGCGGCGGCGCGGGGTAGGGAGCGGTGCGGTAGCCCCTGGATATGGCGCCGGTGTTGATCTCAAGGATCACACCCTGGGACGCCAGCCGATCCAGAGCCTCCAGCGCCGCTGCCATATACCGGGGGTGGGCGATGTCAAAGAGCCTGTCCCCCTCGTTGAACTTGGTCATCAGGTCAAAGTGGCCCACAATCTGGCAGCCGGTCCGCTCTGCGACCTCCCCGACCCGGCGGTAGTAGTCCCCGGCAAAGGCGTAACAGTCTCCACCGTAAAAGGTCTCCACATTGTGGAGGAACACCTCTTGGGAGTCGTCCACCGGCAGTGCCTGCCCATCCTTCCATACCTGGTGGACCGATCCGATCACATAGTCCCAGGGGTCGGGCTGGGGCGGAGAGTCGATATCCTGCTCCAGACCCAGAAAAATCTCCAGCCGTCCGGCGTATTTCTCCCTCAGCCGGAGGACCTCCCGCCGGTAGGCCGCAACATCGGTCATGGTCCAGTTTCCGGGCGGCTCCATGGGGGCGTGGCCGGAGAAGCCCAGGGAGTCCATCCCCAGGGAGATGGCCGCCTGCACCATCTCCTCAGGGGTGTTTTTTCCGTCACAGAAGGTGGTGTGGGTGTGGAGATTTTGGATCATACCATCTTCTCCTGCTTCACCTTGTGGTCGATGACGTGACGGGAGGCCAGCTCCGCCATTACCTCGTCCACCGAGATGCCCATCTCCACCATAAGCACCATCACGTGGTACATCAGGTCGCCGATCTCATAGACGGTCTCCCCCTTGTCCCCCGCCTTGCCGGCGATGATGACCTCGGTACACTCCTCCCCCACCTTTTTCAAAATCTTGTCCAGCCCCTTTTGGAAGAGGTAGGTGGTGTAGGACCCCTCAGGCAGGCTCTCCCTGCGGCCCTCCAGCAGTGCGTACAGCCCCTGGACGGAGAAGGGCTCCGCCTCTTTTTCCGAGGAGAACACCCTGTCGTTGAAACAGGAGTCGGTCCCCAGGTGGCAGGCGGGGCCGTCCTTGTTAACCCGGACCACCAGGGCGTCCCGGTCGCAGTCGGCGGTAATGTCCACAATGTGCTGGACGTTGCCGCTGGTCTCCCCCTTGCGCCACAGCTCCTGACGGGACCGGGACCAGAAGCAGGTCCGCCCCTCCCGCATGGAGATTTCCAGACTCTCCCGGTTCATGTAGGCCAGGGTCAGCACCTTCCCGCTGGATGCGTCTGTTACAATGGCGGGGATCAGGCCGTGGTGATTGAACTTCAAGTCGTCAATGTTCAGCATTTTA
Organism: Pseudoflavonifractor sp. 60; assembly: GCF_009911645.1. Taxonomy (GTDB): domain Bacteria; phylum Bacillota; class Clostridia; order Oscillospirales; family Oscillospiraceae; genus Lawsonibacter. The sequence goes on along the minus strand of NZ_QWKI01000242.1, from coordinate 9,330 downwards.
TCACGCTTTCTGTGCAAATGTGCCCTCGCCGGACGGGCCTTCTTTTCTTTGAAAAGAAAAGAAGCAAAAGAAACTTTTTTCTCGCTCTGAGAGATCGTGGTATTCGTAGCTGTCCGCCCGGTCACGGAAATCCAACTGGGTTGAAAGGGTTTAAAGTCTTGTGGGGATTCCTTTTGCGGCAAGGGCCTGTTTCAAATCGGGGATCTTTACCTCGCCGAAGTGGAAAATCGACGCGGCCAGTCCGGCGTCCACCTTGGGCAGTGTCTCAAAGAGGGTTACGAAGTGCTCTATACACCCTGCGCCGCCGGAGGCGATGACCGGCACGTCCACCACGTCGCATACGGCCCGAAGCATTTCCAGGTCGAAGCCGTTCTTCACGCCGTCGGTGTCAATGCTGTTGAGGACGATCTCTCCCGCGCCGTTTTTGACGCCGGACCTGATCCACTCGATGGCGTCCATGCCGGTGTCCTCCCGCCCCCCCTTGGCAAAGACCCGGAACTGGCCGCCGACCCGCTTGGCGTCCACGCTGAGCACCACACACTGGTCCCCGTAGCGCTTGGCCGCCTGGGAAATCAGGGAGGGGTCCCGAATGGCGCCCGAGTTGACGCTCACCTTGTCCGCGCCGCACTTGAGGACCCGGTCGAAGTCATCCACCGTGCGGATGCCGCCCCCAACGGTGAGGGGGATAAAAACGGAGGAGGCCGCCTGGGTCAGGATATCGGTGAACAGGGCGCGGCCCTCGGCAGAGGCGGTGATATCGTAGAAGACCAGCTCGTCCGCGCCGCAGCCGCTGTAGAACTTGGCCAGCTCCACCGGGGAGTCCACGTCGGCCAGCCCCTGGAAGTTGACCCCCTTGACGACCCGTCCATCCCGCACATCCAGACAGGGGATGATCCGTTTGGTAATCACTGGGGGCCGCCCTCCTCAATTGCCTGGGCCAGATCCAGCGCCCCGGTGTACCAGGATTTGCCCACAATGACGGCCTCGATACCCATCCGCTTCAGGGCCTGGATGTCCGCGTTGCAGGACACGCCGCCGGCGGCGATAATGGAGCAGCTGGTCTGATCCCGCAGGAACTGGAGCCGGGCGAAGGAGGGGCCGGAGAGCATCCCGTCGGTGTCGATATCGGTAAAGATGAGGTTTTGAACCCCCAGCTCCTCCATCTCCTTGGCAAAATCCAGATAGTTCACGGTGGACTCCTCCACCCAGCCGGCAACCCGCACCAGGCCATCCTTGGCGTCCACGCCCACCACAATGCGCTCCGGGCCGTAGGTCTCCAGAGCCGCCTTGACAAAGTCCGGGTCACTGACGGCGGCGGAGCCGATAATGGCCCGCCAGACGCCCAGGGCAAAGACCTCCTCCAGGTCCTTCATAGAGCGGATGCCGCCCCCCAGCTCGGTTTTCAGCCCCAGCTGGGTCAGCGTCTTCACAATGTCCCCGTTCTTCCGCAGGCCGTCCTTGGCTCCGTCCAGGTCCACCACGTGGAGGTAGCGGGCCCCGGCCTGGTAGAAGGCTTTGGCGGTGGCTGCCGGGTCGTCGGCCACCTGCTGAACGGTGTTGAAATCTCCCTTTTTCAGGCGGACGACCTGGCCGTCCTTCAAGTCGATGGCGGGAATAATCAGCATAATAGTTCCTCCTTATAATTCACAAAAGGCTTTCAATATGTTCAGCCCAACCGGGCCGCTTTTCTCCGGGTGGAACTGAGCTCCATAGACGTTGTTCCGAGCCACTGCCGCCGTCAGCTCGGGGCCGTACTCGGCGGTGGCGATGGTGTGTTCTGCGCAGCCGGCGCCGTAGAAGGAGTGGACGAAGTAGACACAATCCCCCTCCTGGATATGGCGGAACAGGGGGCTGACCGGCCTGTCCTTAGGGAAGTGGAGGCCGTTCCAGCCGATATGGGGCACCTTATAGTCTGCCGGGATCACGGGCCGGATAGGCTGGACGGAGCCGGGGATCAGTCCCAGGCCGTCATGCCGGCCATATTCGGTGCTGTAGTCAAAGAGCAGCTGCATCCCCAGACAGATGCCCAGCAGGGGCTTTCCCCGCTCCGCCGCCTGGAGCACCGCCCGGTCCAGGCCGGAGGCCCGCAGGGCCTGCGCTGCGTCTCCAAAAGCGCCCACGCCGGGGAGAATGATCCGGTCCGCCTGGGCCAGGACGGCCTCCTCTCCGGTGACCGTCACCTCAGCGCCGATGGCCCGCAGGGAGCAGGTGAGGGAGAACAGATTGCCCACGCCGTAGTCCACAATGGCAAGCATCACAGCACCCCCTTTGTGGAGGGAATTTCCCGGGAAAAGCGGGGGTCGATGGCTACAGCCGCCCCCAGGGAGCGAGCCAGGCTCTTAAAGGCCCCCTCGATGATGTGGTGGCTGTTCTCCCCCGCCAGCTGCCGGAGGTGGACCGTCATATCGGCCCGGCGGGCAAAGGCGATCCAAAATTCCTGGGTCAGCTGGGTATCAAAGGTCCCCACCTTCTCTGTGGGGATATTCAAGCCGTAGCACAGCATTCCCCGGCCGCTGATATCCACGGCGGTGAGGACCAGGGCCTCGTCCATGGGCAGGGTGCAGGAGCCGTAGCGCACAATGCCCCGCTTGTCCCCCAGAGCCCGGGCGAAGGCGTCCCCCAGACAGATGCCCACATCCTCCACCGTGTGGTGGTCATCGACCCAGGTGTCCCCCTGGCAGGAGATCGTCAGGTCAAACCGACCGTGGCGGGCAAAGAGGGTCAGCATATGGTTCAAAAAGCCGCAGCCCGTCTCAATTTCGCTCTTCCCCGTGCCGTCCAGATTCAGGGACAGCCGGATATCGGTCTCCGCCGTCTTGCGGGACAGTTCCGCAGTACGCATCTCAGCCCGCCTCCTTTAAAATCTCCCGGACCTTGTCCAGGAAGAACTCCATCTGCTCCCGGGTCCCGATGGTGACCCGGCACCAGTCGGCAATTTCAGGCTTGTTCCAGTGGCGGACCAGGACGCCCTTGGACTTCAGCCGCTGATAGAAAGTCCCACCCTCCACCTGGGGACAGCGGGTGAAGATAAAGTTGGTGAGGCTGGGTAGGGTCTCAAAGCCCAGCTTGGCCAGCTCTGCGGTGGTCCATGCCCGATTTTCCTGGATCTTTTTGCCGTTTTCCACATAGTAGTCGTTGCTGTCCAGAGTCGCAATGGCGGCGGCCATAGTCAGGCGGTTGATGTTGTAGGAGTTGGTGGAGTATTTGATTTTATCCAAATCAGCAATCAGCCCCGGACTGGCCAGGGCGAAGCCCAGCCGCCCTCCCGCCAAGGAGCGGAATTTGGAAAAGGTCTGGCACACCAGCAGGTTGTCATACTTCCGGATGAGGGGCAGGCAGCTCTCGCCGCCGAAGTCGATATAGGCCTCGTCAATGAGGACCACGTGGTCGGGATTGGTACGGACGATCTCCTCGATATCCGCCACGGAGATGGCCCGGCCCGTAGGGGCGTTGGGGTTGGCGATGACAATATTTTGGTTCAGCCCACAGTAGTCCCCGGGGTCCAGGGAGAAGTCCTCTTTCAGGGGAATCTCGGTGCTGGGGACCTGGTACAGGCTGGCGTAGACGGGGTAGAAGCCGTAGCTGATGTTGGGGAAGGCCACGGGGCGCTCCTCATCGCAAAAGGCCATAAAGGCGAAGCTGAGCAACTCGTCAGAGCCGTTGGCCAGAAAGACGTTCTCGGGCTTGACCTCATACATGGCGGCCAGCCGCGCCCGCAGGACCTTTCCCTCCGGGTCGGGGTAGAGGTTCAGGCGTGCCGTCTGGGCGGCGTTCACCGCCTCCAGCACCTGGGGGGAGGGGGGGAAAGGGGACTCGTTGGTGTTCAGCTTTACATACTGCATATCCTGGGGCTGTTCCCCAGGGACGTAGGCCTCCAAGCCGTCAAAGCGGGCGCTCATATAGCGGCTCATGGTCTCTCCTCCTTTGCGGCAGGGACATATTTTTCATATTCAGCGCGGACCTCTGTCTCCGTGCCACGGAACATCAGATGGCGTTCTCCCTGTGGGCTGGCAGACCAGAGCTCATAACTGCCGGTTTTCGCTACCTGAATCACTTTATATCGGATTCCGCTGACCTCGTCTCTGCCGGAAACAATTTTGCGGGTCGCCCAGAGCCGTTCTCTCTCTTCCTGGCGGGACAGGGCGCTGCGGGCGTGGCCCTCCAGTCCCTCCGCCCGAGCGAAGCGGGCAATCTTCCCGGCGGCCCGGTTCAGGGCGGCGGGGGTGTAGTAGGTAAACTGAGATTTTTTCACAAAGTCGTCCACCGACAGGGGACTGGAAAACCGGGCGGTGCCGCTGGTGGGCAGGGTGTGGTTGGGCCCGGCGAAGTAGTCCCCCAGCGCCTCGGGGCAGCTGCGGCCCAGGAAGATGGAGCCGGCGTGGCGCACCTTGTCCAGGTAGTCGAAGGGGTTGTCCACACACAGCTCCAGGTGCTCCGGGGCCAGGGTGTTGGCGATTTCGATTCCTTGGAGTATATTTTCGGCAATAATAATCTTTCCGTTATGGTCAATGGACGCCCGCGCGATCTCCTGCCGGGGCAGACTGGACAGCTGGCGCTCCAGCTCCTGGCTGACGTCCCGGGCCAGGTCGGCGCTGTCGGTAATCAGCACCGCGCTGGCGTTCTTGTCGTGCTCCGCCTGGCTGAGCAGGTCGGCGGCCACCTGGGCGGCGTCGCTGGCCCCGTCGGCAATGACCAGAATCTCGCTGGGGCCGGCAAGCATGTCAATGGCCACCTGACCAAAGACCTGGCGTTTGGCCTCCGCCACAAAGGCGTTGCCGGGGCCCACGATCTTGTCCACTCTGGAGATGCTCCCGGTGCCGTAGGCCAGAGCCGCCACCGCCTGGGCCCCGCCGCAGCGGAAGACCCGGTCCACCCCGGCGATTTTGGCGGCGGCCAGGATGGTGGGGTTCACGTCCCCGTTACAGGTGGGAGGGGAGACCATGACGACCTCCGAGCAGCCGGCAATTTTGGCGGGGATGGCGTTCATCAGCACAGTGGAGGGGTAGGCGGCGGTACCGCCGGGGATGTACAGGCCGACCCGATCCAGGGGAGTCACCTTCTGGCCCAGCACAACCCCCTCCTGGTCGGTGATGACAAAGCTGCTGCGCACCTGATAGCGGTGGAAGCTGCGGATGTGGTCCGCCGCCTCCTCCAGGATGGCACGCAGCTCCGGTTCCAGCGCCTCCAGAGCCCGGTCCAGCTGAGCGGGGCCCACCTCCAGCTCCTCCAGACGGGCCTGGTCAAGCTCCCGGGCAAAGCGGAACAGGGCGGCGTCTCCCTCCCGGCGCACCGCGGCGATAATGTCCGCAACCGCCTGGGACACGTCGGGCAGCTCCTCCCGGCGGTTCAGAATATCTTCCAGGGGGACCTCCCCGCAGTTGTAGATCTGAATCATAGCGTCTTTCCTCTCTCCCGGCAGTACTGGTCCACCTGCTGGCACAGCCGGGTGATCTCCTCATGCTTGAATTTATAGCTCACCTTGTTGGCGATGAGCCGGGCGCTGATGGGGACGATGGTCTCCTTGACCTCCAGGTCGTTCTCCAACAGAGTCTTCCCCGTCTCCACAATGTCCACAATCACGTCGCTCAGCCCCAGCAGAGGGGCCAGCTCAATGGAGCCGTGGAGCTTGATGATGTCGATATCCCGGCTCTGGGCGCTGTAGTAGCTCTTGGCGATTTTGGGGAACTTGGTGGCAACCCGCAGGGTCTGGTCCCGGCAGTCCCGAGCTCCCTTCCTGCCGGCCACGCACATCCGGCATTTGCCGATGCCCAAATCGGCCAGCTCATACACCTCCGGCTGGTACTCCAGCAGAATATCCTTCCCCGCAATGCCGATATCGGCGGCGGCCCGCTCCACATAGATGGCCACATCGCTGGGCTTGACCCAGAAGTAGCGGACCCCGGCTTGGGGATTTTCAAAGACCAGCTTCCGGTTCTCCTCCTGGATGGCGGGGCAGGGGTAGCCGGCCTGTGCCAGAATCTCATAGACCTTCTCCCCCAGGCGGCCCTTGGGCAGTGCAATGTCAATCATGCTCAGCCCACCTTTCGAATGGTGCGGAAGGTCAGCCCCTCCGGGACCCAGCGCTCAACCCGGACACTCTCGCCCGCCCGGCGGCAGCGCTCGGCCTCCCCCAGGACGGCGGAGGCGGGAGTCGTCTCGTCGTAGAGGAGCAGCACGTCGGCGTCGTAGTCCTCCCGGGCTCCCTCCAGCCGCTCCAGCAAATTCATATAGATGGCAAAGCCAATGGCGCCATCCCCCCGGCCCATCTGCCGCAGCAGATTGTCATACCGCCCGCCGGACAGCACGCCGCTGGGCAGGCCGGGCAGATAGCCCTGGAAAATCAGGCCGTTGTAGTAGTCCATGTTGTTGACCATGGAGAAGTCCAGCTGGAGGTGAGCCTGGGGCGTCAGGGTGCAGACTGCGGTGAGCTCCGCCAGGGCCTGGGCCATCCGCTCCCCCCGCACCATGTCCTCCAGAGCGGGCAGCAGTTCCTCCGGCGCGCCGTAGAGGCCGGTGAGTTGGCACAGGTCCTCCGAGGCCTCCGGGTCCAGGCCCAGCTCCCGGCACAGCGTCCCCAGACCGGAGACGTTCTTCTCCCCCATCAGCTTCAGCAGCTCCCCGCGGCTGTCCTCCCCGGCCCCGGCGCTGTCCAGCAGTCCGGCCACAAAGCCCATGTGGCTCACGTCCAGCAGATAGTCTTCGCAAATCATGTCCAGGCTTCTGGCCGCCAGCAGCAGCACCTCGCCCATAGCCACCAGGTCGATGTCGCCCACACACTCCAGCCCTGTCTGCATGATCTCCCGGAAGCCCCGGGTCATAGGGGAGGTGCGGTAGACATTCTCGCTGTAGTACACCTTTTGAAGTCCGCTGCCCTCCTTGGCGTTCTTCACAATGGAGAGGGTCACGTCGGGCTTCAGGGCCATCAGCCGCCCGTCGGCGTCGGTGAAGGTGAGGATATCCTCGCTGATTAAAAAGCTCTTGTTGTGGACATAGAGGTCGTAGGGCTCGAACTTGCTCATGCGGTACTGCGTATATCCATAGCGGCGGTACAGCTCTCTCAGCTGCCGTACCACCTGCTCACTGTGTATTTCCTTCATGGGGTGCCTCCTGCTGTCTCAATTTACTTTACCATAGTAGTGTAATAGTTCGCAGAAGTCAACCGCAATTTTCACCAAACCTTTTCCCCTGGATTTTGGTCAAATACCGCATTTGATACAAGGGATAGCTCAATCCCGGGAAAGGGGTGGATTTCACCTCAATTCCGGCATCATATTTTTCACAAAGGGGGGCGCATTTTTCTGTTCTCCACAAAACAGATCATCCTCCGCCTCCCCAAGGGAGACGGAGGATTTCTGATGGTAAGGCTCCTGTGCAGAAACGGGACCCACGCGCAAGCTGCCCTCTCCCAGAAAGCCGTTCCTGAGAGATCAGTGCCGGAGAGAGGCCGGGCTCTCCTCCGGTTCGGCGGACAGGGACTGGAAGACCGCCCGGTTGTGGAGGACCGCCGGGGCGTCCGGCTTGCAGGCGGCGGCCAGCTCGTTAAAGGTTTCCGCCCGTTTCTGGTCGCCCAGACGGCTGTAGCACAGGCACAGCTGGATACAGGGGAGATAGCCGTAACAGTCCGCAGAGACAAATCCCCCTCTGCGGTCATCCCGGGAACAGGTCAGTGCCAAGGCGTACCAGTAGGCGGCCTGCCGGTACTGCTCCCGCCGGAGGAAGCTGTGTCCCAGCTCACAGCAGACCTCCGCCCGGGGCCGGTCATAAGAGAAGGTTCGAAACAGTGAGGACAGCTCCGCCTGGTCGTGTCCCAGCTCCTTGTGGCAGTAGGCGCAGTGGCAGCAGGCGTCAATGTTGTTCTCCACCCAGCCCCGGTCCTCCGCCAAAAAGCGCTCAAAGACCTCCAGCGCCTCCTCCCAGCGGCGGTGGTAATAGAGCTCCCGGCCATAGTAGAACTGCTGGCGGGGCTCCAGTTCCGTTCCTGCGGCCAGCTGGGCCTGATAGATACGCAGGTTCCGGTCCGGATCGGAGGGACGGGTCTTACGGTGGGCCACGGCGAACTCCCCGTACAGCACCTTCCCCACCGGGGTCACCGCCTCGTGGACAGCCCCTGCCCATCTCATTCCGGTCCGGTTTTTGATGAGCCGCTCCCGGTAGTAGGAGAAGGTGACCCGCCCGCCCTCGTCAAAGCCGGTGTGGTAGGGGGCCATCACCACCGAGACCGTCGGGTCCAGTGTCTCCTTCAGACGGAGGAAGGCCCTCCTGTCCTCCTCTAAAATCACATCGTCGGCGTCCAGCCACATACAGTAGTCCATGGACGCGTGGGAGAAGGACTCGTTCCGGGCGGCAGAGAAGTCGTCCCGCCAGGGGAAATCAAAGACTTTTTCCGTAAACCGGGCGGCAATCTCCCGGGTGCGGTCGGTGGAGCCGGTGTCCACAATGATGATCTCGTCCACCAGCCCGGAGACGCTCTCCAGACAGCGCCCCAGTACGTCCTCCTCGTTTTTGACGATCATGCAAAGACTGACGCTTACCATGGCGGGGCCTCCTTATTAACATTTCGTGATATTGCTCCCGCCGGCTTTTGCCGGCGGGAGAGCTGTGTGCTCCGGCGGAACTCAACTCAGCCGAATGATGGTCAGAGACGCTCCTGCGCCGCCGCCCACCAGAATGGCAGTCCCAACCAGACTGGTGAACATTTGCAGCGAGATGGTGGAGTTGGCGGGCAGGGTGATCTTGATCTGGTTCTCAAAGCTGGAGGTGGAGATCACCGGATTGATGGTAGAGGGGGTGTTGTTGGCCCCGTTGATGACCAGCCGGGTCCCCATCAGCAGGGCCGCGGTGGTATTCACATGGTACGAGATCTGATAGGTGCCCGGCGTGACCACGGTGAACACGGTGTTGGCCCCGTTGGCTGTGATGTCGGGGGACAGGACCTGGGCGTTGGGCAGGGGGATGGGGGTGCCCCCCAGCGCCACCAGAACACTGCTGCCCTGGGTGTTGGCGGCAAAGCCGGCGGTGGCAGTTGGATTGGGGCCGGTAGCCCCCGTGGCCCCCGACGCCCCGGTGGGACCGGTGGCTCCGGCGGCTCCCGCTGCGCCCACAATGCCGGCCAGACCGGTGGCTCCAGCAGCGCCGGCGGGGCCGGTGGCTCCCGTGGCTCCTGTCACACCGGCGGGACCGGGGACCCCCGCAGCGCCGGTGGCTCCGGTGGCTCCCGTGGGTCCCACAGCACCGGCGGCGCCGGCGGCCCCCTCAGCACCGGCAGGACCTTGCGCGCCGGCAGGACCGGTTGGGCCAGTGGCGCCGGTGGCTCCCGCAGGACCCGCCGCG
>NZ_QWKI01000241.1 GCF_009911645.1 Pseudoflavonifractor sp. 60 | reverse complement strand
CCCTCCCGGCGCGGCGGGGGATATATCCTCCAGAGCCGCCCCCTTTCCCATGAATGGGAAAGGGCGGGGGGATAGGGTTGAACGACAACTATTAAAATATCGGAGGTAAACGACTATGAAACGACCCCTTGCTTACATCACCGCCGCCTGGTATGGCGGCGATACGGAAAATGCGGAGCTGGCCGCGCAGTATTGCCGGGCGGTTTACGATGCGGGCTTTGCCCCTATCTGCCCGGCCTTGTTCCTGCCCCTTTTCCTCAATGACGCGGTTCCCGAGGAGCACAAGAGCAGCATTGACATTGGCCGCGACCTGCTCCGCCGCTCCCGGGTGCTGGTGGTGTGCGGGCATACCGTCACCGAGTCCATGAAGAACGACATCGCCGTGGCCCAGCGGCTGGGCATCACCGCTACCACCCTTGAGGGTATTTTGACCGTCAAGGGCCAGGGCCGCCGCTGACATGGCCACG
>NZ_QWKI01000240.1 GCF_009911645.1 Pseudoflavonifractor sp. 60 | reverse complement strand
CGGGACATATCCATCAACGAGGGCGGCCACCTTGCCCCCGGCGGCTATATCGTCCAGACGGGCGATATTAAGGAAGTCTACCACGGGATAGAGGACATTCCCAAGGAGCACAAGGTTTTTGCCCTCCCCCGGCTCTCCATTCGGGAGCAGATGGCCGCCTACAAGGAAGTGATTGACCGTTCCTCTCTGGAGGCTGAACGCAAGCACCCGGAAACAAACCGGGAGGAGCGGTGACTTCGAGACAAAATGTCCCAAAGGCCGGAGGGCCTATCCCCCATGAAAGGAGGCGGTTTTGATTGATTGACGAGGATGTTTCCCGGCGCACTATCGCGTTATCCATACGGACGGGAAAGCTGACGGCCCGGGTGCTGGCCTATGCGCTCCGGGCGGCTGGCCGGAAGATACAAAAGGAACGCCGGGCCCACCAGACGCCCCACGGCAGGCAGTCCGTAAAAAAGCTCATGGCCCACGGCGCGGCCACAAACAGCATCGAGCTCACCGGGGCCCCAAAAGAATTTGACCGGGTGGCCCGGAAGTGGAATGTTGACTATGCCTTTTACAAGACCGGGCCGGACAAGTATCTGCTGTTCTTCAAGAGCGGGCAGGCGGACGCAATCACCGCTTGTTTCTCGGAATACTCCCGCCGGGTGCTGGATAAGGCAAAGACAGACCGCGTACCTATCCGGGAACAGCTCAGACGGGCCGCCGCCGAGATACTGCGCCAGCCCGCGCCCCAAAGGAAAGACCGCGTAAAGGAGGCCGCCCATGAGGACAGATAAGCTGAAAAAGTACCTTTTGCCCAACCTCCCCTATCTGTTCATCGGCTGGGCCTGCCTAAAGGTGGGGACGGCCTACCG
>NZ_QWKI01000239.1 GCF_009911645.1 Pseudoflavonifractor sp. 60 | reverse complement strand
GATTTGGCCCACAAGCTGGTGGGGATGGTGGCGGCCCTCGGCCCGGCCTTTGCCGACTTCGCGCCGGGGCTCAATCCATTTGATTGGCTGGCGGGCATCGTGGGGGCCGTGGCGATCCGGCTGGTTATCTACCAGAAGAGCAAAAAAGCTCAAAAATATCGCCGGGATGAAGAGTATGGTTCCGCCCGCTGGGGAACGGAAAAAGACATCAAGCCGTTCACCGACCCCAGGTTTGAAAACAACATCATTCTGACCGGGACGGAGTTTCTCACCACCAACACCCGGCCCGCCGTCCCCGCCAACGCCCGGAACTTGAATTGCTGTGTTGTCGGTTCATCCGGCTCCGGCAAGACCCGGTTCTGGCTCACGCCCCAGCTTCTGCAGGCCCATTCCTCCTATGTGGTGGTAGACCCCAAAGGCGGGGTGCTGGAGCAGGCCGGGTATTTCCTGCAAAAGAAAAAGGGATATAAAATCAAGGTTTTTAACAGCATTGATTTTTCCCGCTCCATGCACTATAACCCGCTGGCCTATATCCGCAACGAGGCCGACATTTTGAAATTCGTCAATACCTTAATAGCCAACACCAAAGGCGAGGGCAAAGAGGGCGACCCATTCTGGACGAAATCAGAAACGCTTTTATACTGTGCCCTTATCGCCTATATCATCTTCGAGGGCCCGGACGAGGATAAAAACATGAACACCCTTGTAGACATGATTTCCGGCATGGAGGTCAAGGAGGACGATGACGATTTTATGAACGCGGTGGACTATATGTTCGCCGGGCTGGAAAAGAGAAAGCCGGACTGTTTTGCCGTGAAGCAGTACAAAAAGTACAAGCTGGCCAGCGGTGATTTATGCTCTAAGAGACTTGTTAATTCACTGATTTTTCGGTGATAGGCAAGGACAGCTTAGAGCATATTTTCATTCAAGGAGGTCTGTGCTATGGCAAAAACCAAGATTGCGCTACTCTATGAACGCCTCAGCCGCGACGACGAATTAAATGGGGAGAGTTTTTCAATCCAAAATCAAAAAATCATGCTGGAGGACTTCGCCCGCCGGAATGGGTATCCCCGTTTCAAGCACTTCACGGATGACGGCGTTTCCGGCACCCGCTTTGACCGGCCCGGTTTTATGGCGATGATGGAGGAAGTCGAGGACGGCAATGTGGAGGCAATCATCATCAAGGATATGTCCAGAATGGGCCGTGACTATCTGAAAGTCGGTCAGGTAATGGAAATTCTTCGCCAACGGGGAGTGCGGCTGATTGCCATTAACGACAATGTAGACACCGACAAAGGGGACAATGACATGACCCCGTTCTTGAATATCATGTACGAATTTTATGCTCGTGACACGAGCCGCAAAATCAAGTCGGTATTCAAGGCCAAGGGTATGAGTGGAAAGCACCTGACCGGATTTGTTCCCTATGGCTACCTCTGGGACGAAAAGCGGGAAAACTGGATTGTGGACGACGAGGCCGCTGACGTGATACGGCGCATCTACGCCATGACTTTGGAGGGCTACGGGCCTTTCCAAATTGCCAGCCGCTTGACTGCTGACAAAATCGAGATGCCAGCCGTCCACATGGCGCGGCATGGCGAGGGCCTGCACAAGACCAGGGACATCAAAGACCCCTGCCAGTGGTCTACCTCCACTGTTGTCAATATCCTCAAACGGCGGGAATACTTGGGCCATACTGTCAACTTCAAGACCCGAAAGCATTTCAAGGACAAGAAAAGCCACTATGTTGATGAAAGCGAGTGGACAATTTTCGAGAATACCCATGAGGCCATCATCGACCAGGAAACCTTCGACAGTGTGCAACGCATCCGGGGCAACGCCAAACGCTATGCGGACGGTTTTGGTGAGGCCGCGCCGCTGACCGGGCTGATCTACTGTGCCGATTGCGGCGGCAAGATGTAT
>NZ_QWKI01000238.1 GCF_009911645.1 Pseudoflavonifractor sp. 60 | reverse complement strand
CACCGCACCTACAACGGCAAGCGTACCCCGCAGTACACTTGCTCCCAATACAGCAAAGTCCCCGTTGGCACTCGCTGTCCTACCCAGCATCGTATCGCGGAAAAGATAGTCTTGTCCCTGGTGTCTGATATGCTCCAAGCCATCAGCGATTACGCCAAGTCTGACCGGGCGGCGTTCATCCGGGAAGTGCAGGAGGCCCAGGCCAGCCAGCAGGACAGCGACATCAGGAAAAAACGGCGGCGGCTGGCAGCGGCACAGAAACGAGCCGGAGAGCTGGAACGGCTTGTGTGTAAAATT
>NZ_QWKI01000237.1 GCF_009911645.1 Pseudoflavonifractor sp. 60 | reverse complement strand
AACGCTTTGGGCCGTCTGCCGGATGCCCGGTATGCCGCTCTGGACGCACAGTACGCCAAGGAGCAGGAGGAACTTGCAGCTGAAATCACCCAGTTGGAAAAGGCCGTCAGCAGTTACGACCAGGGCAAGAAATCGGCGGAAAAGTTTATCGCTCTGATTGACAAATACCAGGGCTTCGACACCATGACGAACACTATGCTCAATGAATTTGTCGATAAAATCCTTGTCCATGAGCGCGACCGCAAAGGATGCCAGGACACCACACAGACGGTTGAAATCTACTTCAATTTTGTGGGCAGATACATACCCCCCTCTTTCCGGGAAGCAGAATTGACCCCGGAGGAACAGGAGGCGTTTCGCAGGCGGGAGGAACGGCGGGACAAGCTGCATCAGGCATATCTTCGCCGCAAGGCCAGCGGCAAGCAGCAGGAGTATGACCGGCGGTACAGCATCAAGCGCAAGCCCGTCATGGACGCAAAGAGGGCCGCTTTACGGGCCGAGGACATGGAGCGCGGTATCTTCACTACCGCCGCCAGCCTGCCCCGCCAGGAGCCGAAACGGGCGGTTATGTAAGTCCGGCCTACACTTCGAGGGAGAGAGCAAGAACATGAAAACTGATTTGACCTTTAAGCAGTATTTTTTTTCGTAAATCAAAGTCTCTAACTATATAAGAGTCTACGGATTTGACTTGACAAGAAAGTGCATACTGTGTATAATTTATACAAATTAACAAGAGAGGTGAACACAATGTTGTTCGGGAAGTTCTGTATTGGATTCGGCTCCACACAAGTTTATACCACCAAACATTGTGCGGAGCCTTTTCGGAAAGTTGATTGATATGGTGAAAAGGCCAAGGCGGATATAGACTGCCTTTGGTTTTTGTACCCTTTTATCCAACCAACGATAGACAATCGACTGTTTAGGCCACAGACAATGTTTTGTTTGTGGCCTTTTGTTATGCTTATTTATGAATGTGCAAAGGGTACACGATATGGTGTGCCCTTTTCTTTTTGGAGGAATGGATATGATAGAAAAACATAACTTATTGACCGGTAGTGTGCCAAGAAAGCTGGCCGTTTTCGCGCTCCCGTTACTTCTGGCGAATATGCTGCAATCTTTCTACAATGTGGTAGATATGCTTGTGATCGGCCAGATTGTAGGAGATGTGGGCCTTGCGGCGATTAGTAACGCTTCTAAACTGTGTTATATCATTAACTCAATTTGTATTGGTATGACAATGGGTGGAGCTGTATTGATTGCTCAATACAAAGGGGCAGACGATGCAAAGGGGCAAGCGGAGTCTTTTCAAATGTTGGCGTTACTTTCGCTGGTATCTTCTTTCCTTGTGACTGTTGTGAGCCTGGCAATTTACCGTCCTCTGTTTCAGGCACTAAATGTTCCGGCAGATGCGTATCAAGATGCCTGTGATTATATGAAAACTATTTGTTGTGGGACGGTCTTTGTGTTTGGCTATAATGCTGTTTGCTCCGTACTCAAAGGACTGGGGGATGCAAAATCCCCCCTCTGCTTTGTTAGGATTGCCACCATCATCAATGTCATTTTAGATATTATATTGGTAGGCTCCTTTGAAATGGGGACAGTAGGAGCCGCTTACGCAACAATCACGGCACAGGGAATTTCCTTTGTGATTTCTTTGCTCTATCTACAACGACACAAGGTGTTTTTCTCTGCGGCGGAACACGGGAAATTTACACTTCAATGGGATAAGCTGACCGCCATTATAAAAATCGGTCTACCCACAGCAATTCAGATGGTAGTAGTCAACACAGCCTATCTGCTGGGAACAGGTATGCTCAATCAATTTGGTACATCTGTTTCCGCCGCATCTGGCGTAGGCTTGCAGATCAATACCTTTGCTGGTATGCCCTGCTGGGCTATTGGACAGGCAGTAACGGCGATGGTTGGCCAGTGCATGGGCGCAAGACAAATCGAGCGAGCCAGAAAGGTGGTAAAAATCAGTTTAGTGATGAATATTGCTGTTACGCTCATTGTTGTAATTGGCGTGCAACTTTTTGCGGAACCATTGATTTTACTGTTCGGTAGTACCAGCCCAGAAGTAGTAAACGATGGTGTTTATTACCTGCGTATTTGTTGCGGTATCAATAGTTTGATTTATGCGGCTATGTATACGCTGGATTCCTTTTCCATCGGGGTAGGTGCGGCAAATGTTGCCATGTTTAACGCCTTATTGGATGCAGTTATCATTCGTTTGCCAGTAAGCTGGTTTTTAGCTTTTACTCTTTGTATGGGATTTCCTGGCATTTTTTATGGGCAGGCACTCTCGCCAGTCCTGCCTGCTATTGTGGGCTTGCTCTATTTCAAAAGTAGAAAGTGGGAGCAAAAAAAGCTAATTCAAAAATGTTACAAGGAGGAAAGCCTTTGATGGGTCAGATGATATGGCTTCTATGCCCCGTATGCGGAAATAAGACCAGACTCAAAGTGCGCCCTGACACAGAGCTTGTCAATTTCCCGCTGTATTGTCCGAAATGTAAGCAGGAGACTTTAGTAAATGTAAAAAAAGGAAATCTATCTGTTGTTCGCTTGAGTAGCCTAATGTCCAAATAAATATCAAAAGAGCCAGACGCATAGACGCAGAGCCGGTAACACGCAAATTAAAAATGCGGTTATCGGCTCTTTCTTTTGAAAAGGTACGACAACCGTTAGGGAGGCGTTGTCGTGTCTTTTTCTATATTCTTATTCCCTGATTTAGCATCAAAAAAAGCCTGCCTCCCGCATTGGCATACTCCACCCAGGCTTGCGAAAATAGTCGTTTTTTGACGGCTCATACTGTTATGCCCCGCG
>NZ_QWKI01000236.1 GCF_009911645.1 Pseudoflavonifractor sp. 60 | reverse complement strand
GGCCAGCGACACCGGCCTCGCTGCCGTTCCCCGCCCTTCCCCGTTCAGACCCCAAAAATCTGAACGGAGGAAAGGACGATGGAAATTACCATCAAAATCAACGGGCGGTTTGCGTCTGTCGAGGTCAGCGCCGATGTTGCCGACTATCTGGAACAGGCCAAGCGGAACAATCGGAAACTTTACCGGGAGCGTCAGCGGTATTGGGACGGGCGCGAGTGTGACGAGTACATAATCAGTACCGAGGGCCGTTTGCCCTACTGCGCCACCCCGGAAGAATTGGTCTGCCAGCGGGAAACACTGGATGAAATTCTGGCGGTGCTGGCGCTCTGTACCGACACCCAGCGGGAGCGGTTCTTGCTCTATGCGCTGTACGATTTTAACTGTGCCGAGATTGGGGAAATGTGCGGATGCTCGAAACAGGCTGTGCAGTTGAGCATTGAGGCCGTCCGCAAAAAGTTCTTCAAAATCTTTCGGTAAACACCTTGTCGGTAGACCCCCTAAGTGGGCTATAAGGTGAGGGGCAAAATGCTCCATCACCGGGAGGGACAAGCAGTTTCGGCTGCTTGTCCCTCCTGTCATTTAGGAGGCTATATGAAAATCATCAATCTGCGGCTCTACTATCCCCATTATGAGCAGGACAAGCTGGTGGAGGTCAGTGAGGAAGTCTTTGACGTGCTGTGCCAGTCCGTCAGGGAAATGCGGAACTATGAACGCCGCAAGCGGTATCACCGGGCGTTCTACTCGCTGGACGCTTTCGACTGGACGGAGAACTATGCACTGGAACACAGCCTGTCCCCGGAGAAGCTTGTCATGCTGGCGGAGGAACAGGCCGAGCGTGACCGGCTGGCCGCTGCCTTGCGGGAGGCTCTGGCCTACGCCACCCCCACCCAGGCCCGCCGCCTCTGTGCCTACTACCTGGGCGGGCTGACCCAGCAACAGATCGCAGACCGTGAGCGTGTCCACAACAGCAACGTATGTCTGTCCATCCGCCGTGGCCTGTGCAATCTTCGCCGCTACTACGCAGACCACCCCCAGGGGAAGTGAGGGCGGCATGGCGATTATCAATTTGCGAAAGCACTACTACCCGCTCTACACCAAGGACACTTTCATTGAAGTGCCGGACGAGGTTGCCGCCGTCATGGAGGAATGTCGGCTCTATGAGAACCGGCAAGAGGGCCGGAAAAGTTACTATCATGTTTACTCTATGGATTGCAGTCCCGGCATTGAAAACCACGCCATGTTCCTTGTGCAGTCCCCGGAGGATTTGATTATTCGGGAGATTGACGAGGCCGCTGAAGAACTGTTGCTGGAACGTCTGGCGGAGGCCATCTCACAGCTATCCCCCACCCAAGCGCGGCGGCTCCATGCCCGGTTCGCCTTGGAGAAAAAGTTTCGGGAGATTGCGGCGGACGAGGGCATCAGCGGGAGCTGTGCCTGTGACAGCGTGACCGGCGCACTTAAAAAATTGCAGAAGATTTTCGCCAAAAATGGCTGGATGGAAAAGGAGGATTGACAGCTATGGACAAGCCCCAGGAGGTTGAGAAGAAAATCGGCCAGTTGCAGAACCGCCAGAAGATTTTGCTGAACCGAAAACGGAGTGAGGAACACCGGGCTAGGACGCACCGGCTTATCGGACGTGGGGCCATTTTGGAGGCTGTTTTCCCCGCTGTTGTCGGCATGGAGGGTGAAGATATCAAGGCGTTTCTGATTACCCTCTCCCGCCTGCCAAGGGCGCAGGACTTGGCGGAAAAAGCGTCGAAAAACGAGGTTGCGGAGTAATCCCCAGTCCGAATGGCGCACTTATACACCGTGGCCGGTGTCGTGCGCCCTGCCGGGGGCTATTGCGTCCTACGGACGCGATGGGGGTTGACACCCCCAAACCCCCGCACCCCCGCCAGAAAGTGACACCCACTGCGCGTCTGTCACTTTCCGGCGGGGCCAATATCCACCATCGGAAGGAGGTGCTTTTTTACGGCAATTTTTCATTGTCCAATCCAAATCATCCAGCGGAGCCAGGGCAAGTCCGCTGTGGCCGCTGCCGCATATCGGAGCGGCGAAAAGCTGGTGAACGAGTGGGACGGAATGACCCATGACTACACCCGCAAGGGCGGCGTTGTCCACACAGAAATCATGCTGCCCTCTCACGCCCCGCCGGAGTTTCAAGACCGCTCCACCCTCTGGAACTCGGTGGAGCAGATAGAGAAATCCAGCGATGCCCAACTTGCCAGGGAGATTGAAGTGGCCTTGCCGGTTGAGTTATCCAGGGCGGAGCAGCTTGCCCTTGTCCGTTCTTTCGTCAAAGACAATTTTGTGGATGCTGGAATGTGCGCCGACTTCGCTATCCACGACAAGGGAACCGGCAACCCTCACGCTCACATCATGCTCACCATCCGGCCCATTCGAGAGGACGGCAAGTGGGGCGCGAAGTGCCGCAAGGTTTATGATTTGGACAGCCAGGGCCAGCGCATCCCAGACGGCAAAGGCGGCTGGAAAAGCCATCGGGAGGACACCACCGACTGGAACCAGCGGGGCAACGCCGAGAAGTGGCGGGCGACGTGGGCCGCTTATACCAACCGGGCTTTAGAGGCCGCAGGCAGGCCGGAACGCATCGACCACCGCAGTTATAAGAGGCAGGGTGTTGACAAAATTCCAACCGTTCACATGGGGCCTGCCGCCAGCCAGATGGAGCGCCGGGGCATTGTCACCGAGAAAGGGAACATCAACCGGGAAATCGCCGCCGATAACAAGCTGCTGAAAGAAATCAAAGCCCGCATTACCCGGCTCTACAACTGGAGCAAGGAGCAGTCCACCCAGTCCCAGGGCCGGGAGAGCATCATGGATTTTCTTCTCCAAGCGAGGCAGGACACCGCCCCGGCTTCCCAATATGCCAAGGTCAAGTCGCTCAAAGCGGACGCAAAACTTTTCAATTTTTTGATGGAAAATGGAATTTCCTCTATGGAGCAGCTTTATGAAAAGGTTTCCGCCATGAACAGCGGCTATTATGATTTGCGCGGCAAAATTGTCAAGGCCGAGCGTCGGTTATCGGTGCTGAATGAGCATTTGGAAATGTGGGCGCAGTATCAAAAATACAAGTCTGTCCGCCAGAAATTGGACAAGGTTGCCCCGGCCAAGCGGGAGCAATTCGCGCAGCGCCACAGCGCCGACCTTGCCCTGTTCGATGCCGCCGTCCGCTACTTGGACACGCTGAAAGCCTCCGGCGAGAGCATCACCCCCAAGGCATGGAGGATGGAGGCCCAAAGGCTGACCGCCGAGAAAGAGGCTGACTATCTGAAAATGCGGGCCATGCGGGAGGATATTAAGGCGATTGAAACTCTGAAAAAGACCGCTGACCGGCTTGCCAGGGAGGGCCAGACACAGCACAGGGAGGAACAGGAGCGATGACCTATCAGCAATATCGGGCCGTCCGGCGGCTGGTACATAGCTGCTGTAACTACCAGGACGGCAACTGCCTCCTGCTGGACGATGGGGAGGAATGTGTCTGCCCGCAGAGCATTTCCTACTCGCTGATCTGCCGCTGGTTCCGGGCCGCTGTGCTGCCGCTGGACGGGGAACTGTACGCAGCCCTGTTTCCCACGCCCTCTGCTGGGCGGCGGCGTTGCCGGGAGTGTAAACGAGTTTTCACCCCACCCAGGCACAACACCCTTTACTGCCCCGACTGTGCCGCAAGACGAGCCAAGCGGAGCAAGCGGGATTGGGCCAGAAA
>NZ_QWKI01000235.1 GCF_009911645.1 Pseudoflavonifractor sp. 60 | reverse complement strand
AACACATACAAAAACACCGCTCCGATTTTGTTGGAAGCGGTGCTTTGTGTAAGGTTGACAGCCTATTATGTTATTAGTTTTCTGTTTCCCTTTGTCAAGAGAAGATACAGAAAGGAGATTGACAATGGTAAATCGTTATTGCAGTTGCTGCTATCACATGGCGGGCAGCCCCAATGGGGCCGCTAACTTCTTCCGAAGCCACTTCGTCCCCGAAAAATGGGAATTAAGCTATTTCAAGCTCGGCGAGTGTATGGGCGTCACCCTGGCCGGCCGCTGCATGGACTGCCGCGGCGAGTTGGAGGAGACGATCCCTATCCCGAAGGGGCTGGCCGGAGATGATCTGCTGAAAGCTATCTATGACACAGTGCAGATCGCCCACCCCTACGACAAAATCTCCGGGCATATCGGCTACTATGGCGACTGTGAGGAACGCAGTCTGTTCTATACCTCACGGGACAATCGCTCGCAGCGCCAGCGCAGTAAGGAGTTCCTGGAGATGTTCAACGACTACGACCGGGAACAGGCCAGGGTCTGGCTGGAAAAGAATTTCCCGCCGCAAAAGCACACAGAGGTTTTGCGGGACACTGGCGGCAGTCTATTCAGCACCGCTGTCCGCCTGGCAAAGGAAAACGGAGACTTCAGTAAAGCCGAAGCCATTTTGGACTATGTGCTGCCCTGTGAGCACGAGACTGGCAGTCACGAGAAGGTAAAGCTGACCGCCTACGAGTTCAGCTTTGACGCCAGTGTCAACTACGGCGGCTCTGAGGGCATTTACATCGACTGCTATCTGAGAGGAAAGTTTGATGAATCCGGGCGGTCTGTCCTCCATATCGGCACGCTGAAAACATTGAGACGGGATCTGGAGGCCCTTCAAATCATGGGAGAGCTGTGTGGGACGCTGACCTTCTATGTGGATTGGTATGTCAACCAGAACCTCCACCGCTACACACCCAAAGATCAGTTGGAGCGGGAATACGAGCGGATGCGCAGTGAAGCCAGAAAAGCAGGAGGCGGGGACCATGAGTGAACCTCTAGTGGAGTGTCTGCTTCAGGCAGTTGGCGATTCTGCCGTCCTTAATACCTTTGACAAGCAGTTCCGCAGCGGGACAGGCCCCCAATGGTCTGACCGGCCTTGCGATGGGACGCCGCGTTACTCCCTGCACGCTCTGTTTCCCGTACCGGAGGATATCCAGCGCCGGGGTTACCAGCGGGCCGGGAAATTGTGGTGTCAGGACTATTGGAAAACACCGGATGACCTGACCGATATGCAGGTTAAACGGGTCAAGGGAGAGCGGCACTATCGGTTCTTTACCCCTGTGCGTGCCCCCACAGATGTATTTTGGAAGGTATCCTCCGATTTTCCGACCCTGAAAATGCGGCTGGTACTGCTGGGTACAGACAGAGGCGACCTGCAAAGCCGCTTTTATTACGAAGGAACTTTTCAGGGGAGTTATTCTCCCAACGGAGCGGATGGATTTGCTGCTTTCCGGGAAGGAATGGGGTTTGCTGTATGACATTGACAGAGTTTAAGCGTATGGCGAAAGAAAAGATTATTGCTCTGGAACTGCTTTGGCGCTACGGAGCAACAGAATTTCCTCCCTGGCTGAGTGGTGTCCGGCGCATTGTCGCGGTACGGAGTTACGGCTTTGATTTAGAGATTCTCTCAACGGAGGGTCTCAACGACCCCAGCCAAAAAACGTCCCGGCTCGACGTGGAGCGGGCCGCCCAGTTTCAGTTGGATGGAGACATTCTCTCCGTCTACAAAAGCGGATGCCGCCCGGCGACTGAGGCCGAACAGGAGGCTCTGGACAGCTTGGCGCAGAAGGTGGAGGAGAATCCAGACATAAGCTACTGGGCAATGCAACGCCATTTTTGGACTTTTACCAGTGCGAAGGGCAGACCATCTGGCCGCCGGAGCTGCTATGAGTATCTGCTTCGGAACCGGCGTAGGAAGATCGACCCGGACACAGGGCGGGAACTCATTTTTGATAAAAACGTCAGGGGTGAGCTTGCTCTGCAATATAAGGTCCATGGTTTAGCTGCCTAAAATAATGAAAGTGAGGAACACACAATGAACGTAACTTTAAGGAACAAAATGCGCGCCCGGATGGATGAGGTCCGGGCGCAGGTGGCCGAGCGGGACGACCTGATTGAAACCATCGCCATCGCGCTGCTGACCAGAAAAAACGTCTTTATTCTGGGCGATACCGGGCAGGCCAAAAGCTACGCCATCAACCTGTTCCGCTCCGGCATCACCGGGGCCAGGCAGTTTGAGCGGCTGATGAGCAAGCAGACCGATGAGGAGGCCCTGTTCGGGCGGCTGGACCTGTCCAGCCTGATCCCCGGCGGTGTGCCGGACCAGGTTTTGGCCTATGACCCCCGGTATCAGGCGATGCAGCGCAAGCTGGAGACCCAGGTCGCCAATCAGAAGGATACCAGCGCACTGGTGGCGGAGATGGAGCAGTACCGTAAGGCCCTCTCCGCGCTCCACAGCGGCCAGCCCCGTATCATTACCAGAGGGAAAATTCCCGACAGCCACATCTGCTTTTTGGATGAGATTTTCAAGGCGTCGGACGGGATTCTGAACGCCCTTTTGACCGCCCTCAACGAGCGCCGTTATACCAACGAGGGCACAACCATCGACATTCCCACCATCTCCTTTTTCTCCGCATCGAATGAAATTCCCAATTTCGCCTCGCCGGAGGAGAAGATTCTCAAACCCCTCTATGACCGGTTTGAACTGAAGGTGGTAACCGAGTATGTCGAAAGCCGGGACGCCCGCCTGGCCGTCCTGAAAAGCAAACAGAGCCAACAGGGACAGAACATCCCCGTTGCGGCAACGATCTCCCTGGATGAACTGGAGGAGATGCAGGAGGATGTCCGCGGGATCACCGTACCGGACAGCGTGAATGAGCTGATGGATGATGTACTGTGCGAGCTGCGCGGTAAAAACCTCCACATCTCTGACCGCAAGTATTTCGGTTACGCTCCCATCGCTCAGGCAAAAGCCTGGCTGGAGGGACGGGATACCGTGGAGCCCTCCGACCTGACCATCCTGCGCCACTACCTCTGGACTGCGCCGGAGGAGCGTATTGTAATTCAAGGCACGCTGGAGCGGATGTGCAATGACCCGCTGAAGGACCGCCTGGACGGCATCCTGGCCTCCGCTGTGGAGTGCCATGCGGATTTCGACAGCGCCGCTGACGCGCCCCCGGCCCGCCGGATTGGAAAGCTGCGGGATGAGTTCCTGCGGCTCTATGAGCAGCTGGTGGATTTGAACGCCAATGCTCAGAACCAGGGGGAGATGGAAAAAATCCAGGCCTGTCTGGATGAGCTGGAGCAGTACAGCCAGCAGGCCCACACCGTTATCAATTTCCGCTATGTGCCGCTGCCGGAGCTTTATCAGCTAAAAGCCGGCTGACGGACAAACTGAATATAGGAGGAAAAGATCAAAATGTTGGATTATACATTGCCAATGACGGCGGAGGAATCTGTCTTTGCGGAGGAACATCACGACACACTCTGTACCTATCTGCGTGTCCACAAACTGCCCTTCGATGACTTTTACGATATCGCCGTGTTCGGCTACCTCCGGGCTGTGCGCAAGTACCTGGCCCGGCCGGAGCTGCAGCAGTACAAATTCAGCACCATCGCCTACCGGGCCATGAGCTGCGACATCCACCACTCCAAGGAGTATTGGAGCAGGGCCAGGCGCAGAGGCGAGGTCTGCCCGTTGAACGAGGATCATGATTCCAACGATCTGCGGGATACCGTCTCTGAGACGCTGGACAACGTGATTTCCTTTGAGCAGCTGACCCGCAGGATCACCCCCATGCAGCGGCGCATTGCTCTGCTCCGGGCTGATGGCTACAACAACAAGGAGATCGCCGCTATTTGCAAAATCAAGCGCCAGGACGTGGAGGCGGAAATGGAGAACGCCAAGCGCCGTATCCTTACCTTCCAACTGGACGATGGCGCTATGGCGGCTTGAATAAAAGGAGGACTTATTATGTTGAATCGCACTATCATGATGGGCCGGCTGTGCGCCGACCCCGAGCTGAAGCACACCCAGACCCAGGTTGCGGTCTGTTCCTTCCGCATCGCTGTGGACCGTGACTACAGCAAGAACGGGGACAAGGAGACGGATTTCTTCGATGTGGTCGCCTGGCGTGCCACGGCGGAGTTTATCTGCAAATATTTCACTAAGGGCCGCATGATCGTGGTCGATGGCCGGATGCAGACC
This sequence comes from Pseudoflavonifractor sp. 60, assembly GCF_009911645.1. GTDB lineage: Bacteria > Bacillota > Clostridia > Oscillospirales > Oscillospiraceae > Lawsonibacter. The sequence goes on along the minus strand of NZ_QWKI01000235.1, from coordinate 6,649 downwards.
CGTTCTTGGACCGACAAGGAGGGCAACAAGCGCGTCACTACGGAACTGGTGGTGGACAACGCCTACTTTGGCGACAGCAAGCGAGACGCTGACAACGGCGGCCAGCCTGCCACCAGCGGATATTCCGAGTCTGCTGGCGGCTACGGTGGGTACAGCGGCTACACTGGCTCTGAGCCCGGCGCTGTTCCTGGGGAGTTTGCCCCGGATTTCTAAAACACTGAACATTGCATGGGGGAGGCGGATCGCTGCCTCCCCCATGCGTAATATGGAGGGAATTATCTATGCGTACTTATTTTCGCAGTCTTACTGATGTAATGGCGTCACCATTGGCAGCGGCGGCAAAAGCGTTTTCACGAGACACTGGACAAAGCAGGGTATTCAAATCGACCAAGCTGGAGGACATGGTTTACCAGGACCTGCGCCGGGGTGATACCGAACTGGATACGCTGGAGTCCGCCTGCGGGGAGAAGCTGTCCACCTTCCCAGTTCTCAGCAGGGACATTTACCAGAGCTTTTACTCCCTGAATGTCAGAAAAAATGACGCTGCCACCCTGTCCGAGACGGCAAGGAGGTTTAACGCCCCTATTTTGGATGAAGTAATGCGCGGTGAGGACTACCCCGCGATCAAGGCCGCCTGCGAAGGACGGCAGCTTCCAGCCTACGAGGCCGCTGGGGAGTTTGTGTCTCAGGTAGCTGAAAATCTGGATTCACTGATGGAACAGGCCGGAGGTGAGAAGAAAGCACTGGACACCCTGGAGAAACTGGAGCAGCGGCGGGATGACAGTATGGAAAAGCTGAAGCAGCTTTTGGAGCAGGCTGCGCAGTCCGGCGGAAACGCGGAACTGGAGCGGCAGGCCCTGGCCGCCGCAAACCGCGCCCAGAGCCAGGTCAACCAGGCGGACGCTGTGGGACGAATGGTTCGGGACAATACCGTAAAGAACAAAGACGGTATTGCCGCTCTAGTCGCCCAGGCAGGCAAGGCGGCCGCTCAGAAAGCGGAGAGCACCGCCGCCGCAATCGCGGCCTGGGGCTATGGGCCAGACAGTGGTGATCCAGAGAAAATGGAAGCGGACCGGAATCTGGTGGAACGGGTATGCCGGAACAAAACGCTTATGGAGGTTGCCCGGTATCTGGGCCGGCTGAAGGAGCTGATCAATGGCAAGCGAAAGAACAGCTACACCTATGGGCGTGGCGAAAAATACAGCCTGGAGCTGGGCGGCGACATTAACAGGGTGTTGGGGTCTGAATTTGCTACTCTGGCGATACCGGAAGCCATGCCGCTCTTTTTGCGGAAGCTCCAGCGCAAGGGGCTGAAGCAGTACCAGCGCCGGGAGCCGGTCAGCAAAGGCAGCGGGGACATCATCTGTATGTTGGACGAATCCGGTTCAGCAGAGGAGGCCGCCCCTTGGTGCAAAGCTGTGGCCCTGGCCCTGTTGGATATTGCCATGCAGGGAAACCGGCGCTTTGCTATGATCCATTTTGCGGGCGTAGGCCATTTCCAAACGGATTTGTTTCTGCCGGGGCAGTACGACCGGGAGGACGTATTTCGGGCTATTGAGACATTTCTGAATGGCAATACCGACTATGCTACGCCCCTTCAGGAGGCTCTGCGCCTGATGGAGCAAGAGGGATTTGAGAATGCGGATATGGTATTTATCACTGACGGCGCCTGTGCCCTCCCGGAGAAGTTCCTGACCCAGCTGAAGGAGCAGCAGGCCCAGCGCAAGTTCCATATCACAGGTGTTCTGCTGGATCAGAATGCCGCGGGCTTTTCATTCAGCCTGGAGCCCTTTTGTACTGAGATCCTGCGCACCAGCCAGCTTACTCAGGAAAACATCGCGCAGCGGCTGTTGGAGCAGCGAGTATAAATTCAAATTGAGATATAAGAAAACCGACGTGGTCACCACGTCGGTTTTCTTCTGAAAAGACTACATTTGCATGGGTTCTTTCAATACATCCCTCATGTATTGGCCCATTGCGCTGAGAGCGTCAAGGCCGTCGTCCCGATATTTTGAGAGTGTACGGGAAGATATGTGCATCTCCTTTTGAATTTCAGGCCAGGTCTTTTCCTCGAAATAATATTTTCGTATCACATCTGCCTGCTTCTTTTCCAACTGCTCAACATAAAATTCCAACTTTGCAATGCGATTTCTCAAAATGTGAAGTTCCTGGTCAATTTCTAAAACGGTTGCGTAATTCAAACGGTCCGTTTCGTCCTGGAAATTTAAAGCTATTTGCATCGTTTTATCCGAGATGTGGCCAGCAGAACTTGTTCCGCCGTCCAGAGGATGTGAGAGCGCCAATCCATTGATGACTTCGTCCTGGGATACTTTGGGCGGATGCAGGCGCTCATACTCCAATAATCTGACTTTTCTTTGCAGTTTTGGGTACATTTTTAACAGTGCGATAACATCCTCTCTTGTTGTAAACATAATTGCCGCCTTAAAGAATGAATTTGCAGAGCGGTTAAAGTGTGTCTGCTTGGTTCACTGAAGTAAACTATATCAGAAAATTTAGGAGGTTTTCTGTAGATAAATAGGAGGTTTTGTGGATTCATCCGACATAATATCTCTGAAATCGACAAACAAGATAAATTGAGGCACAGTGGACGTTCAAAATCCTCTGTGCCTCACATTGTTGAATTATTCGGGAGGAGCAAAACGATACCCAGCTCCATGGACAGTTTGAATGTAGTGATTATCTCTGGCGCTGAGTCCTAACTTTTTGCGCAATGATGAAATGTGGTCTGAAACACTGGTAGTCGCAAATTGATAATCCTCGTTCCATACCTGATCATATATCTGAGCCTTGCTGAGTACGATTCCGCGGTAGCTGGCCAACAGATAAAGAATGTCAAATTCTTTCACAGTCAGCGATATTGATTGTCCGTTCATACTGACGTGACGGCGCAGTGGATCAATGAATAACCCTTTATGTTCAATGGGTGGTGTAGTACAAAGTGGTTTTGGCCTGGCAAGGCGTTCGGCACGCCGTATGACAGCGTTGATTACCGCAAGGACTTCTTCCAAGTCAAGAGGTTTTTCCAAACAGGCATCGGCACCAAGGTTGAGTATGTCGGCCTGCGATTGGCTGCATGGAAAAAAGTCAACAGCCAGAATGTATGGCGGCGGATCGTAAAAGGTATCTATAACCTTTCCCAAAAACGGAATTGCCCCTTCTAAATCCAAATCCAAAACCAAAAACGCGCTGATATGCGAGTTTAGATATTCAAATGCAGTTTGGAGGTTTTGTGCTGTTGTGACGGTAAAGCCGTGATTTGTCAGCATAGAACTCAATAGCTCCGGATTCTCTTTGGGGGCCAACACAATTAAAATATCATTCTTTATGATATGACCTCCTTTGAATCGTCAATTAGTTTTTGACTACGATCAGTTCCTCTTGAAAATCATATTCCTTCCCCCAAACCTCCAGTCGAATGGGAGCCTCCTGCTTTTCACTGTTGATCTGCACCATCCTAGGGGTGACAGTCACGTTCAGTTTCTGCCCCTTCCACAGCAAGGTGTAGCTCAGTTTCCTCCAAGCGACGGGCAGGTTAGGGCTGATCCTCAGCTTACCACCCAGCATCCGCAGGCCGCCGAAGCCCCAGACCACGCACTGCCACAGCCCGCCGTAGCTGGCGGCGTGAATGCCAGCATCGGAGGAGTGGGGGTTAGCGTTGTCCAGGTCGATGAGGCAGGCTTTCTGGAACATCTCATACCCCAGCTCCGGGTCGCCAATGTCACAGGCCAGGACGGAATGGGTGGACAGGCTGAGGCTGGAGTCATGGAGACACCGGGGCTCGTAGTAGTCCCAGCTGGACAGCTTCACCTGGTGAGGGAACAGTTCCTCTAGCAACAGGAACAGTACCATCACGTCTGCCTGTTTGGACACCTGGATCTTCGTAATCTGCTCCTGGTTGTAGTCCTTGTAGATGCCACCCACATGGGCCTGTTTCTTGTATTTGGACAGGTCGATATCCTGGAGCATCAGATAGGTGCTGTCCTGGGGCAGAACGCCGTTCCCGTTGGGCTGAGTGAGGAAAATAAGGTTTACTTGCTCTGTCCACTTCTCCCGCAGAGCAGATAGTCCTAATTTCTCATCCAATTTGCTATACAGTTCCGGTTTTTCTTCCTCTACCTGGGTGCTGTATTCGATAGCTTTATCCAGCGTCCACCAGACCAGGTAGTTGGTGAAGGCGTTGTCGTCCACATGCTCCTTGTACTCGTCCGGGCCCACCACATCGTTGATGTGCAGCTTGCCGTCCTCGCCCGGTTCCAGGCGGCTGGACCAGAACTTTGCGCAGTCCAGCATCAGCTCGTAGCCGTACTTATCCATAAAGTCCTGATCGCCGGTACACATATAATACTGCCACGCACCATAGGCCACGTCGGCGGTGATGTGGATTTCGATAAAGCCGCTCCAGACCTTAATCAGCTGGCCGGTGACGATATCCGTCCCCATGTACTCGGGGGTGACCTCGCCGTCGTCCAGCCAGGCGGACTCCCAGGGGAACTGTGCCCCCTCGTAGCCGTTGTACTTCGCCTTGGCATGAGCGCCGGGGAGGGAGAGATAGCGGTACTCCTCCAGGCTACGGGCCACCTCGGGCATGTTGAAAATGAAGTAGGGCAACAGGAAAATCTCGGTGTCCCAGAAGGTGTGGCCCTTGTATCCCTCGCCAGACAGCCCCTTGGCGCCGATATTCATGCGGTTGTCATGGGCGGGGGTCATGAGCTGCATATGATACTGTGCGAAGCGGATGGCCAGCTGGTCAAACTCCGGGCCGTCGATGGTGATGGGCACCCGATCCCAGACCTTCTCCTTCCAGCAGGTGGCGGACTCGGCCAGCAGAGTGTCAAAGCCGGCGGCCTCGTCCTCCTGGAGGGCCTTCAGCGCATACGCCTGCATCTGATGATGGGTGTATCCCTCCAGCTTCCGGTCCCGGCTGGTGTAGACGTTGGAGAACTTCTCCAGCACCACCGTCTGGCCCGCCTTGACTTCCAAGGCAAATTTGGAGAACATCCGCCGGCGCAGGATGTTGATGTCGCTCTTGGGCTGGACTTCTGCGCCATCTACATAGAAGCGGTGGTGGCGTCGATCACAAAGGTAATACCGGACTGGATGGTCTTGGGCGTGAATTGCAGGTATTTTTTGTCATAGAACCGGGGCTCGCCCTCGGTGAAATGCTGGGAGCCATCGCAGGTGACACGCCCGTCAATGCCGGACTGGAAAGTCACCGCTGTATCCTCCTTTGGGGTGACGCTGACGCGGGCGGCGATAGTGTGCAGACGCTTCAGCGATACCATCCGCTCAAAGGTCAGGACAAATTCCTCCCCCTTGGGGGAGGTCCAGATCACCTTGCGGGTGAGCAGGCCGGTCTGGATATTCAGCTCCCGGCTGTACTCCTGGATCGTCCCCTGTGTCAGGTCGAAGCGGGCGCTGTTCAGCGTGATCTCAATATTGGTCACGTCGGCGGCGTTGGGCAGCTCGGTGACCTCCTCGGGGGAGAAACGGTTGAAGGTCCCGGCCACCAGCAGGTCGCGGGTCTCGCCCAGGTACTTCTCCTCGGTGGCGGAGCGCAATCCCAGGTAACCGTTGCCCAGGCAGAAATTGGCCTCCACTTTGCCCAGAGCGGTAGTGTCGAAGTCGGTTTCCATGATTTTCCACTCGTTGGCTTTGCTAAAATCAAGCATTTTTATTCCTCCCAAATAGAGTGTAGGGGCGGCCTGTGGCCGTCCGATATATCAAAGCAGCATCTTCACGCAGCCATAAATTCCGGCATCGTTGCCAAGCTCCGCCAGTACAAACTCGGTATCTCGGAAAGCGTGTTTATTCCGGCATCGTTGCCAAGCTCCGCCAGTACAAACTCGGTATCTCGGAAAGCGTGTTTATTCCGGCATCGTTGCCAAGCTCCGCCAGTACAAACTCGGTATCTCGGAAAGCGTGAAAGGCGTATTTTCGGTAGTAGTATTCGATTTTGTTCAGCAGAACGTCCCCCGCATGGGACAACCCGCCGCCGATGACAAACACATCCGGGTCAACGCTCCCGGCCACGGCGGTCAGGGTCCAGCCCAGTTTGCGGCCCAGCTGGTCCAGCAGTTCAAGGGCAATAGGGTCACCCCTGCGCGCCATGTCGCAGACTGTTTTGGCGGACATATTCTTAGGGGCGTCCGGTGAGACCTTCCTTGCGCATCTCAGCAGACCTCGGGCGGAGGCGTACTGTTCCAGACAGCCATACCCGCCGCAGGAACACTGATCCAGCTCGCTGGGGTCTACACAGAAGTGGCCGATCTCCCCAGCCCCGCCGTTGGCACCATTGACGATTCGGCCATTCAGCACCAGCCCGCCGCCGATGCCGGTGCCCAGAGTCACCAAAAAGGCGCTGTGATAGCCCTTTGCGCTGCCCTTCCACAGCTCCCCCAGAGCGGCGGCGTTCACATCGTTGGATACCTTTACCCGCCGCAGACAGGGCTCCAGCTCCCGCATTTTTTCGGGGACGTGAAACACATCCCAGCCAAGATTCACACACCGGAACACAGTGCCCTCGTCGTTCACCGGGCCAGGGACGCCCATACCGGCCCCCTCCACATCGTCCCACAGAATCGAGCGGCGGGCTATAACAGTCCGAATGGATTCCAGCGCATCCGGCAGG
>NZ_QWKI01000234.1 GCF_009911645.1 Pseudoflavonifractor sp. 60 | reverse complement strand
CGGTGCCACCAATGTCGATTCCGAAAGCATAAGGTTTCAAATTGTTTCACCTCCAAAACAGCACGCGGGGCCGCCGATGATCCGGCGGCCCCGCGCTTGCCGGGTCAGGGCAGGATGTTGAGCAAATCAGAGAAGGAGGTCAGGTCGTAGTCCTCCAGGCCGCAGCCCTTGGCGTCTCCGAACAGAGCCAGAGCGGTCATACCACCCGCCTTGGCCGCCTCGATACCCGCCTTAGTTTCATAGGGCTCTCTCCTTATTTCTCCCCGAAATCGGGGGCAAATATCTTGTTATCCACGGCAAAGATGATGACCATAGCCACTCCGCCGGTGACCACCGTGGTGACAATGCTGCTGACCGTGTTGCGCACAGCCTCGTTGGAGATG
>NZ_QWKI01000233.1 GCF_009911645.1 Pseudoflavonifractor sp. 60 | reverse complement strand
ATCACCAGGAACACCGCAATGGTGGCCAGGAAATGCAGACCGAGTTGAGGGGCCAGAGGACCGTGGCTCTTAAAGGTTACATTGCGCTGGAGGGGGAAGTTGATGCACTCGCCGAAGAAGATAGCGGTCAGGTTGGCCAAGGTGAAGGCCAAGCCGCTGTTGACCAGATAGGCCCTATCCGCGCCGACCTCAAGGGCGTTGCCGATGATGGACAGCTTAAAGCCGACCCCAAACAGTTCCACTGGGATACCGGGGAACAGCCACTCCGTGTCGCCCACGAAACTGTGGAACAAACCGGGCAGGAACATAAGCATGACTGCCTTCAGCGCCGTGACCGCCCAGCTGAAAATGAGGAACAGACCGCCTTTTCTAATCCACTCCGCCGCCTTGGGGTGCTTTTCCGCAAAACGATTCATAAAGTTCATAATCGCTCCCCCTTACTGCTTGTT
>NZ_QWKI01000232.1 GCF_009911645.1 Pseudoflavonifractor sp. 60 | reverse complement strand
GGCTTCGCCGCTTGTGTACTCCTGCGGCATCACAAGGTGGAACTACCCCGGCCCGCGCTACAAATTTTCTCTACTTTACGAATTGAAGGACAGCTCCGTTTTCCATCAGGAGAGCGGGGCTGTTTTTTGTTACCAGCCGTAGGCCTCCCGAAGCTCGTCCAGTGTCATCTCCGGCGGGGCAATCTTAGTGTTCGCCCGGAAGTTTTCCAATTCCTGAGCAATCTCTTCCTCTGTTCTCCATCCACTTGACCGCAAGCCCTGCTCCAACACCTCTAATTGCCATTTAAATTCCTCTTGGGTCATTCTATATTGGGAAGACACTGTGTTAGTCGTTTCAAAATAGCCCACAATATTATCGCGGTCCACATCATAGACTGGAAATTTAAGTACCTTGGGCTGAGCTGCAAGCCAAGGCATATAGCCTTCGTCAGTAGTTCCGGCAGGATAACCGTTATACCGAAAATCATTTTTCAAGAGATATCCCGACATCCCATTGGAGGCCACCACTCCAATCAAATCAGGATCATACCCAATTCTCCAAACTGAAGTTGGCATAGGTTTCTCCATGGCGGTTGACAGGATAGGTCCACTCCTCTGTCAGCTCCTTAGGCGGGTCAGTCCTTCGTTTGACACCGTCAAAATTCTCTCTCAGCTCCACGCCCCGTTGGCCGTCTGGCCCAGTCCAGAGGAAAACGCTGTCTGTGTATCCCATATCTCTGCGAAGATACAACATCAGTTCTCTAAAATCCTCCTCATTAGGGGCATAGAAAAAAGTATTAGCAGGGATTGGGCCATCAGGAATCCCCCAGTGATTGGAGGATTTAGATGTAGCAGGCTGTAGTTCTGCGAAAACGCCGCTGTCCGTTGAGCCCGTATTCATCCCGGCTGGGGCGTGTTGGCTTCGCTGAGCTCCCCGGTCACCGGGTGTACCCGCTCCTCCGGCGCTGGGGTCGTCTCGCTGGAGCTGCCGGCCTCTCCTTCCCCGGGCCGGACAATGTCATAGTCCCAGGGGACGGCGGAGATTTGTCCGGCGGAGGAGCTGGAGGGGGCGGCTTCTCCGGTCATCGGGTGAACCCGGTCCTCCGACGGGGAGGATGGGGCATTTTTGGGCAGATCACCCCGGGTGGCCAGGGGCAGCTTGGCGATTTCCTCCGCCGTGGGCGCCGGTGATGTGGCGAACACCGCAGTCACGCCCGCCACCAGCACCACCGCCCACAGCAGCGCCGCCAGAGTCTGTTTTTTCATGCTCATTATGGCTAAAATTCTCCCTTCCATATGAGATTTAGATGTGTATGAGGCGTACAGGGGAAATCCTCCGCGCTCCGCCGCCGACAGCAGTGCAAAGGCGTAGCCCTTCCGCCGGTCCAGGCCCAGGATGCCCACCACCGCCTCGTCACAGGCCAGTTCCAGGTCTCGGTTGGCGCAGAAGTACATGGCCCAGACCAGCGGATTGCACCAGTGCAGGCACACCGCAGCTGTCAGCAGCAGCTTCCACAGCATATCTCCCCGACGGATGTGGACATATTCGTGGGTCAGGATGTAGGTCAGCTGTTCCTCGTCGGCCCAGTCCGTGTTCCTGGGCAGGAGAACGGTGGGCCGCACCAGACCGAAGGCCAGCGGGGTATTCACCGCCTCTGAGAGCTTGACCCGCACCGGAAACAGGGTCGGATGCTCCCGCCGCCAGCGGTCCAGAAATTCCTGCTCCGCTGGCACCGCCTCCCGGAACCGGCGCATCCCCCTCCCATAGGCCAGGAGGAAAAACAGGGCGCACAGGACGCCGCCCCCCGCGTAGATGAGGACCAGAGGGGAGACGGACTCCTGTAGGGGCTCAGCGGGAGCGGCGGGGAGGCTGGGAGACCACACGTCCTCCCGGAGTGTTCCGGGGAAGGTGGCGGGAGGGTTGAGCACCGGCTCCCAGGGCTCCTCCTGAATGGCCTGGACCACCTGGGAGGCCCCAGTATAAATGCTCAGCGGCGAGGGGATGTGAAAGGGGACCAGCAGCCGGCACAGCGCAACCCCCCACAGCAGCAAGAAGGTCCACTTGGGCAAACGGTTCAGCAGGCCCTGGCGCAGCAGCAGAATGATGGCAATCAGCACCGCCCCGCTGGCACTCATTTCAAACAAGGTCATGGCACACCTCACTCCAGGGCGTCCACCAGCTCCCGGAGCCGCTGGATCTCCTCCGGGGGCAGCTGCCTGCCGCTGAGCAGGGAGGCAAATAGCAGGCTGGCTGAGCCGTCAAAGACCTTCTCCACCAGCTCCGCCGCCGCTGCCGCCTGGGCCTCCTCCCGGCGCACCAGGGGGAAGCACTGGAAGTTGGGCTCCCGGCGCTCAATGGCTCCCTTCTCCACGCATTTTTTAATGACTGTGTAGGTGGTGTTCTTGTTCCAGCCCACCGCCTGTCCCAGACGCCGGGCGATCTCCTTGGCGGTGAGGGGCGCGTCCGCCTCCCACAGCACCTCCATGACCCGGCGCTCAGAATCGAACAGTTTTTGTTCCATGGCGTACTCCTCCTTGTGCAGACTATTGCAATAGTTTATATTTATACTACCACAATAGCCCCACCTTGTCAAGACTATTTCAGTAGTCTCTTTAATTTTAAAGTGTCTTCACCGCAGTGAGGTGGGGATTGACTGGCAGGCACTGCCGCTACTTGAGATTTTTGGCAGAAGATGGTACTCCCAAGGACAATCCCCCGCCCTCGCTTCGCTCAGGCACCCCCTTTCAAAAGGGGGCAAGCGGCTGCGCCGCTTGTGTTGCCCGGCGAAGCCGGGCCTGGCCCTCGTCCCGCCCGCAGGCGACCTGGCCCCTTTGAAAAGGGGCTCCGCGAAGCGGTGGGGATTGACCGTCAGAAGCAATTCTGAGGTTCTTGGGTTGTGCGCTGTAGGACGACAATCCCCGGCCCCAGTTCTAATTAGGTGTTGCTCTGCTGACAGACAATCCCCCGCCCTCGCTTCACTCGGGCACCCCCTTTGCCAAAGGGGCCAGGCGGCTGGCGCCGCCGCCAAGTCGTTCAGAGCACAAAAAATACCGCCCCACTGGGGGGCGGTTAAATTACAGAGCGTCCTCGTCGATGACCTGGGCCTTAATCAGATTGGTGAATCCGCTCTTGCCCAAGGGGATACCGGCGGTAATGACCACCACGTCATGATCCTGAACCAGGCGCTCCTTAATGGCAGTCTCGGTGGCCAGGGAGAAAATGCGGTCAGTGGAGGTGACCTCGCCGGTGAGGAAGGGGATGATGCCCCAGGAGATATTCAGCTGCCGGCGCACCTTCTCGTGCATGGTGAGAGCGGCAATGGGGCAGGCGGGGCGGAACCGGCAGATCATCCGTGCGCTGCGGCCCGAGTTGGTGGCCGCCAGAATGGCCTTGGCCTCCAGGTCCTTGGCGGTCATGCAGCAGGTGTGGGTGATGGCGTCGTTGATATCGGAGGTGGGGATGACCCGCTGCTTCTGGAAGTTCTTCCAGTAGTCAATGGCCCCCTCCGTCTCGGTAACAATGCTCACCATGGCCTTCAAAGCCTCCACCGGGTACTTGCCCCCGGCGGTCTCGCCGGAGAGCATCACGCAGCCGGTGCCGTCGTACACCGCATTGGCCACATCGGACACCTCCGCCCGGGTGGGACGGGGGTTGCGCATCATGGAGTCCAGCATCTGGGTCGCAGTGATGACCGGCTTGCCCTGCTGAAGGCCTTTGCGGATCATCTGCTTTTGCAGGATGGGGACCCGGGCGGCAGGAATCTCCACGCCCAGGTCGCCCCGGGCCACCATGATGCCGTCGGCGGCGTTCAGGATCTCGTCCAGGTTGTCAACCCCCTCCTGGTTCTCGATCTTGGCAATAATCTTCACGTCATTGCCGCCACACTGGCGGAGCACCTCACGAACAGCCTCCACATCGGCGGCCCGGCGGACAAAGGAGGCGGCAATGAAGTCAAAATCGTTCTCCACGCCGAAGCGGATATCGGCCACATCCTTCTCGGTAAGGGCGGGGAGCTGGATGTGGACCCCGGGGATGTTGATGGACTTGTTGGCCGAGAGGGTCCCGCCGTTTTCCACAGTGCAGATGATCCGGGTCCCCTCAATGCGGTCCACCTTGATGGCCACCAGGCCGTCGTCAACCAAAATCTCCTGGCCGGGCTGGAGCTCCTCGTGGAGCTTGGGGTAAGTGACGGACACCCAGCCCTGATTGCCCACCACATCCTCGGTGGTGAGGGTGAAGGGGTCGCCGGGCTCCAAGGTGATGGTCTTGGTCTCAAAGCTCTTGATGCGGATCTCAGGGCCCTTGGTGTCCAGGATGGTGGCCACCGGACGGCCCATGGAGTCTCGGACCGATTTCAGCATGGTCAGCCGGGCCAGGTGCTCTGGATGGCTGCCATGGGAAAAATTGAACCGGGCCGCGTCCATACCGGTGCGGATCAGGGTGCGGATCATCTCCTCATCATCCACCGCAGGGCCCAGGGTACAGATAATTTTTGTTCTTCTCATATTTGATTACCTCCTTCGGGTATCACAATATTTCCTTTGCGTACGCCCCCATCTTACAGGAAAAATTCCAGCTTGGATAGAGGTGATTTCCATAAAAATGAAGGCCGGTCAGAGGAAAAAGTGTGCTGTCCCTCCAAGAGAGGCAGCACACTTTACGGATTTTTGACAAATTTTTCACCTTTTTAACACATTTTCGCGCCGGCGGGGATCTTGTCATCCAGGATGAGCAGGTTCAGGGCCTCCTCCCCCTTCTCGGTGTGGACAGCGGAGATGAGCATCCCCTGGCTCTCCTGGCCCATCATCTTCCGGGGGGGCAGATTGACAATGGCCATGAGTGTCTTGCCAATCAAATCCTCCGGCTTGTACCACCTGGCGATGCCGGACAGAATCTGCCGGTCCACGCCGGTACCGTCGTCCAGGGTGAATTTCAGCAGCTTGTCACTCTTCTTCACCGGCTGGCAGTCCTTCACCTTCACCGCCCGGAAGTCCGACTTGCAGAAGGTGTCAAAGTCCACCTTCTCCTCCAGCTGGGGCTCAATTTCCAAATCGGGCAGGGCGGCCCTCCTGGCGGCCTGGGCAATCTCCTCCAGCTCCTTAAGGGCCTTGTCCGCGTCGATGCGGGGGAACAGGTTCTCTCCCCGCTGAACGGCCACCGTCTCAGGCAGAGTCCCCCAGGCGGCGGCGCTCTCCCAGGTGGAGCCCCTTTCACAGGCGCCGATCTGGCGGAGCACCTCAGCGGCGGACTGAGGGATAAAGGGAGTCAGCAGAATGGCGCAGACCCGCAGGGTCTCCAGCAGATTGTACATCACATGGGCCAGACGGGGACTGTTGGCCTCCATGTCCTTGGCCAGGACCCAGGGGGCGTTCTCGTCAATATACTTGTTGGCCCGGTCAATCACCTTGAAAATCTCCGCCAGGGCGTTCTGGAAGGCGAAGTGCTCCATCTGCTCCTCATAGCGGTCCCGCAACCCCGCCGCCAGAGCGACCAGCTCCACATCACAGGCGACGTCCCCCGGCTCCACCGTAATCCCAATGCAGTCGGGCCGGGCGCTGAGCTCCGCAAGATGAAGGTCCTCCTCCGACGGGCCGCAACCGGCAGGCAGAGTCCCGCCGAAGTACTTGCCCACCATGGACACGGTGCGGCTGAGCAGATTGCCCAGGTCGTTGGCCAGGTCCACGTTGGTGGTCTGGATCAGCGCCTCGTTGGAGAAGCTGCCGTCAGAGCCGAAGGGGAAGGTGCGCAGCAGGAAGAAGCGCAGGGCATCCACCCCGAACATCTCCGCCAAAATATAGGGGTCCACTACGTTCCCCTTGGACTTGGACATCTTCCCTCCGTCCAGCAGCAGCCAGCCGTGGCCGAAGACCTTCCTGGGCAGGGGCATGTCCATACTCATCAGCATGGCCGGCCAGATGATGGAGTGGAAGCGGACAATCTCCTTGCCCACAAAGTGGACGTCGGCGGGCCAGAACTTGTCGTAGTCCTGGTATTTGTCGTTGTACAGGCCCAGGGCGGTGGTGTAGTTAAACAGGGCGTCAACCCACACGTAGACCACGTGGCCCGGGTCGAAGTCCACCGGGACCCCCCAGGTGAAGGAGGTGCGGGAGACGCACAGGTCCTCCAGGCCGGGCTTGATGAAGTTGTTCACCATCTCGTTGACCCGGGAGCGGGGCTCCAGGAAGTCGGTGTCCTCCAGCAGGTGCTGGACCCTGTCCGCGTACTTGGACAGCTTGAAGAAATAGGCCTCCTCCTCCGCGTCCTGGACCTCCCGGCCGCAGTCGGGACACTTGCCGTCCGCCAGCTGGGACTCCGTCCAGAAGGACTCGCAGGGCTTACAGTACTTGCCCTTGTAGGTCCCCTTGTAGATATCCCCCTTGTCGTACATCTTCTTGAAAATCTTCTGGATGGCGGCCACGTGGTAATCGTCGGTGGTACGGATGAACCGGTCGTTGGAGATGTTCATCAGCTTCCACAGGTCCAAAATCCCCCGCTCTCCGGTGACAATGTTGTCCACAAACTGTTTTGGGGAAACGCCCGCATCCCGGGCCTTGTCCTCGATCTTCTGGCCATGCTCGTCGGTGCCGGTGAGGAACATCACCTCATATCCGGCAAGCCGCTTGTACCGGGCCATCGCGTCGGTGGCCACGGTGCAGTAGGTGTGCCCAATGTGCAGCTTGTCGCTGGGGTAGTAGATGGGGGTCGTAATATAAAAACGTCTCTGTTCCATAATAATGTTCTCCATTTCCAGTCGTTTTATGGGGATTTCCTCCGGCGGCACGCCAAATCCGCCGCCCTCTGTATCGTCAGGTCTCTGTATCCTCCTCATCGGGAGGCATTCGTTCGCTTTTCAGCCGCTTGGGCCAGGCCGGACCGTAGAGATTCCGCAGCAGCACCCGGGCAAAGGCCAGGGCGGACAGGGAATAGGCCAGCAGAGCGGCGGCGTTGAACAGGTCCGGCCGGTCCGCCAGCGAAATGACCGCCACCGCCGCCCCCATCAGCGCCAGGAAGACGGTCCTGCGGGGCCGGGGCCGGCCAAAGAGAAAGGCGGCAATATAGTAGTGGGCCAGAGTCAGCAGGCAGATGGCCGCCAGATGAAAGCCGTATTTCATCAGCACCGGCTCCGTCCCGTTTTTCAGGTGGAAGGAGAACAGCCACACCACTCCCGCCAGGGCCGGGAAGGGGGACAGCACACAGGCGGCGTCGTTCAACTCCCCCCGGTAGGCCATTTTTCCCATCAGCAGGACCCCCAGCCCGGCGGGGATACACAGCCCCCCGGAGAGCAGCTTGGACCCGGGGGCAGACAACTGATAGGCCCCCGGCATCTCCCGCCACAGCTGGAGCGCCGTCAGACCGTCCTTCAGCCCCAGGGCCCCGGCAGCCAGCATCAGCAGCCCGGCGGCGGCCAGCAGGGTCATCTGTCCCGTCTCCGGACAGCCAAAAGCGGGCAGGAAGTCCTCCGGTCCCTCCTTCTTCCCCTGGACCAGCAGCAAAAAGGCCAGCACCAGCAGCGCGGCCAGGGCCAGCAGGGCATAGGTGTAGGGCGAACCGCTGGCAAACAGTCCCGTTTCCGGCAGGTAGGCGGTCAGCTGCCGCCGCCGCAGGAAAAAGCCGGCCACTCCCCCCGCCGCAGCCAGAACGGGCAATGCAATATCTTTTCTCATAGGTGTACCGTTCCTCTCGTTGGGAAAATCCCGGATTTCAACCCTGATTGCTGTTATCATATACCAAATCCCATAGAAAATCAATCCTTTTTCCAGGCTCTTCCGGAAAAAGCCCTACAGCCGCGTCCCGTTCCCCCGCCGGAACAGCAGCCACAGGGCGGCCAGCAGAGCAAGGATGGCGATTACGGTACACACGGCGCCCGCCTGCCCCGAGATCAGTCCGTTGGACTCCAGCAGGGAGGAGACGGCCAGAAAAACCAGGTCGCAGTACAGCAGGGCCCGTCCCAGAGGGTTCCATCGCGTCTTCTTCCGGCCGCTGCCCAGCTGCTCCTGCTTCTGGCGCACCGTCTGGCCCCGCCTCTGATTCCGCTTGTTTGCCATAGACAGACTCCTTTCTACTGCCCACCGGGGAGGATGACCCCTCCCCCCACCACCGTGTCCCCGTCGTAGAGGGCGGCGGTCTGCCCCGGGGTAATGGCCCGCTGGGGCTGGTCAAAGGTGATACGAACGGTCTCCTCCCCAATCTGCTCCGCCACACAGGGCTGCTCCGCCATGCGGTAGCGGATCTTGGCCTGGAGACGGACCGGCCCCTCCAGGCGGTCACAGGCGATAAGGTTCAGCTGTCCCGCCGTGAGCGTCCGGGCAAAGAGGGCGCTGTTGTCCGACAGGACCACCGAATTGTCCGCGGGACGCACCTCTTTTACATAGAGGCGGCCCCGGCTGGAGGATACCCCCAGCCCCCGGCGCTGGCCCACGGTGTAGTCCACAATGCCGGTGTGCCGCCCCAGGACCTGCCCCTCCTCGTCCAGGAAGGGGCCGGAGGGGTAGGTCTTCCCGGTGTACCGCCGCAGAAAGCCGCCATAATCCCCGTCGGGGACAAAACAGATATCCTGGCTGTCCCCCTTCCGGGCGTTCACCAGGCCGGCCTCCAGAGCGACAGCCCGCACCTCCTCCTTGGACAATCCCCCCAGGGGGAAGAGGGCCTGGGACAGCTGCTCCTGGGACAGGGTTGACAAAACGTAGCTCTGGTCCTTGTTCAAATGGACCGCCCGCTTCAGCAGCCAGCGGCCTGAACCGGCGTCAAAGTCCAGCCGCGCATAGTGCCCGGTGGCCACCTTGTCCCAGTTCAGCTCCCGGGCCCGCTGGAGCAGCGCTCCAAACTTCACCCGCCGGTTGCAGTCGATGCAGGGATTGGGGGTCTGCCCCCCCTCATAGGAGCGGACAAAGGGGGCGATCACCCCCTCCTGAAAGGGCCGTGTGAAGTTGAACACATAGTGGGGGATGCCCAGCTTTCGCGCCACCGCCCGGGCGTCCTCCACGTCTTCCAGTCCGCAGCAGGCGCTCTCCCCCGCCCCGCCGGCCCCGGCGCTGTCAAACATCTTTAGGGTCACTCCCGCCAGGGAAAGTCCCTCCCGCTGGAGGAGCAGAGCGGCGGCGGAGCTGTCAACCCCCCCGCTCATGGCGACGGCTGTCCTCTGTTCCATAGAAACCTCCGTGGGCATTTCGCTGAATTTTTTCCTAAGTATACCACGTCCCGCCGCCCCTTGCAACGGCTAAGTACTGAAAAGACTGGGCTGCGGCGAAAAAAGAAGTGTAAAAAGCCAAGAATACATCTTGTATATTTCGGTGGAACGATTAAAAATACACACAAGATATAGTAGACAAAGGGGGGACGGGTATGCTATAATCCCTCTTGCGCTTCCCAATCCGAGGGGATGGGCGGAAGCGTTACGTGTAAGCGTGTCTTTTACCGATGAGAGGAGAACAGGAATGAAGGTTATCAAACGGGACGGGTCCAGCGTGGATTACGACCGCAGCAAAATTGTCATCGCCATTGAGAAAGCCAACGCCGAGGTGCCCGAGAGCGAGCGAATGGGCCGGGAGGACATTAACGCCATCATCGACGGCATTGAGTCCCAAAAGCGCCAGCGGATGCTGGTGGAGGATATCCAGGACCTGGTGGAGCAGGGTCTGGTGGCCAAAAACAAGTTCTATCTGGCGAAAACCTATATTATTTACCGGTACAACCGGGCCCTGGTGCGCAAGGCCAACACCACTGACGAGTCCATCCTGGCCCTGCTGCGCAACGAGAACAAGGAGCTGGCCGAGGAGAACTCCAACAAGAACACCATGATTGCCGCAACCCAGCGGGACTACATTGCCGGCGAGGTGAGCCGGGACCTGACCCGGCGCATCCTCCTTCCTGAACACATCTCCAAGGCCCACGACGAGGGGGCCATCCACTTCCACGACGCCGACTACTTTATTCAGCCCATCTTCAACTGCTGCCTCATCAACATCGGCGACATGCTGGAGAACGGCGCGGTGATGAACGGCAAGCTCATCGAGAGTCCCAAGAGCTTTCAGGTGGCCTGCACGGTGGTGACTCAGATCATCGCCTGCGTGGCCTCCAACCAGTACGGCGGCCAGTCGGTGGACCTGCGCCACCTGGGTAAGTATCTGCGCCGCAGCCGGGAAAAATTCCGCGCCCACATCGCCTACGAGTGCGCCGGAAAGGTGGACGACGCCACTGTGGACCGCCTGGTGGAGGACCGAGTGCGGGACGAGCTGAAAAACGGCGTTCAGACCCTCCAGTATCAGATCAATACCCTGATGACCACCAACGGCCAGTCCCCCTTCGTGACCCTCTTCCTCAACCTCCAGGAGGGAGACCCCTACATTGAGGAGAACGCCTTGATTATCGCCGAGGTGCTCCGCCAGCGGCTGGAGGGCATCAAGAACGAAAAGGGCGTCTATATCACCCCCGCCTTCCCTAAGCTGGTCTATGTGCTGGATGAGCACAACTGCCTCAAGGGGGGCAAGTACGACTACCTCACTGAGCTGGCCGTAAAGTGCTCCGCCAAGCGGATGTATCCCGACTATATCTCCGCCAAGAAAATGCGGGAGAACTACCAGGGCAACGTCTTCTCCCCCATGGGCTGCCGCTCCTTCCTGGCCCCCTGGAAGGACGAAAACGGGAATTACAAGTTTGAGGGCCGGTTCAATCAGGGGGTCGTCTCCCTCAATCTGCCCCAGATCGGTATCCTCTCCGGCGGCGATGAGGACAAGTTCTGGCAGTTGCTGGATCAGCGGCTGGATCTGTGCTTCGAGGCCCTTATGTGCCGCCACAACGCCCTGAAACAGGTACGCTCCGACTCCTCCCCCATCCACTGGCAGTACGGCGCTATCGCCCGCCTGCCTAAGGGCGCCTCCATCGAGCCCCTGCTCTACGGCGGCTACTCCTCCATCTCCCTGGGCTACATCGGCCTGTACGAGGTGACCAAGCTGGTCAAGGGGGTCAGCCATACCCAGGAGGCGGGCAGCGAATTTGCACTGAAGGTGATGAGCCGGCTGCGCAAGGCCTGCGACGACTGGAAGGCTCAGACCAATATCGGCTTCGCCCTCTACGGTACCCCCGCCGAGTCCCTGTGCTACCGCTTCGCCCGCATCGACAAGGAGCGCTTCGGAACTATCCCTGACGTAACAGATAAGGGATATTATACAAACAGCTATCACGTGGACGTGCGGGAGCACATCGATGCCTTCGACAAGTTCACCTTCGAGAGCCAGTTCCAAAAAATCTCCACCGGCGGCTGCATCTCCTATGTAGAGATCCCCAACCTGCGCCACAACCTGGAGGCCCTGAAGGATGTGGTCCGCTTCATCTACGACAATATCCAGTATGCCGAGTTTAACACCAAGAGTGACTACTGCCAGTGCTGCGGCTTCGATGGGGAGATCGAGATCAACGAGAACTTTCAGTGGGAGTGCCCCGCCTGTCACAACACCGACCAGTCCAAGATGAACGTGACCCGCCGCACCTGCGGATATCTGGGAGAAAACTTCTGGAACGTGGGCAAAACGAAAGAAATTAAGGCGAGAGTGCTGCATCTATGAACTACGCTGACATTAAAAAAGTGGACGTAGCCAACGGGCCGGGGGTCCGGGTCTCCCTCTTCGTCTCCGGCTGTACCCACCGGTGCAGGGAGTGCTTCAACCCGGAAACCTGGGATTTTGACTACGGTCAGCCCTTCGGCCAGGCGGAGGTGGAAACAATCATCTCCTTCCTGGACCGGGACCACATCCGAGGGCTGTCCCTGCTGGGGGGCGAGCCCTTCGAGCCGGAAAACCAGCGGCCCGTGCTGGAGCTGGTGCGGCAGGTCCGAAAGCGGCTGCCGGAAAAGACCATCTGGTGTTACTCCGGATACCTCTTTGAGGAGCTGGCCGCCAACCAGGTGGGGACCCACAGCCGCTCCCTCCTGGAGGAACTGGACATACTGGTGGACGGCCCCTTTGTGCTGGAGCAGAAGGACCTGGGGCTGCGCTTCCGGGGCTCCTCCAACCAGCGGATCATCGACGTGCCCGCATCCCTGAAATCGGGGGCGGCGTGCTTCAGCAGCGAGATGGAAGCACCCTGAATCAAATGACTCCGGCCTCTCCCTAGAGAGGCCGGAGTCTTCACGTTTAGAAAATCATCTCGCGGCTGATCTCCTTTAAGGAGTGAACGCCGCACATGGCCATAGTATCGGCCAGCTCCCCCTGGAGCTTTTCGGTGAGCACCTTGACCCCCTCCGCGCCGCCGCCATACACCGCAGTCACGTAGGGCCGGGCCAGAATACAGGCGTCCGCCCCCAGCGCCAGAGCCTTACACACGTCCACGCCGCTGCGAATGCCGCCGTCCACCATGATGACCATCTGTCCCTTTACCGCTTCCGCAATGCCGGGGAGCACCTCCGCCGTGGCAGGGACGCCGTCCTGGACCCGGCCGCCGTGGTTGGACACCACAATGCCCGCCGCGCCCGCCTCCAGCGCCTTTTTTGCCCCCCGGACCGTCATAATACCTTTGATGATGAAGGGGACCTTGGCATACTCGATCACTTCCCGAAGCTCCGCCACCGTCTTGGACCCCGCCGGGGGATTGAGCCCCTTCAAAAAGGGCAGTCCGGCGGCGTCGATATCCATGGCGAACATCTTCGCCCCCGCCGCCTTGCCCTGGTCCAGCTTGTCAAACAGAGTATCCCGGTCCCAGGGCTTCACCGTGGGGATGCCCTTGCCGCCGTTGGCCCCGATGGCCTTGGAGGCCGCCGCAAAGACGCCGGGGTCGGTGCCGTCCCCGGTAAATGCGGCAATGCCTGCCTGAGCACAGGCGGGTACCAGCAGCTCATTGTACTCCTGATCGGTAAACTTGTCGCCGTAGTGCAGCTTGACCGCCCCCACCGGCCCGGCAAAAACCGGCAGGCTGTAGTTCTGGCCAAACAGGTGAAAGCTGGTGTCCGCCGGGCCGTTCTCGCAGATGGTGTCCATGTTCAGACAGACCTCCTGCCAGGCGTCGTAGTTGCGGGCAGCCACTGTCCCCGTCCCCTTGGAACCCGGCCCAGGCATGGTGCTCCCGCAGGCGCGGCCATTGCACACCGGACAGGCCTTGCAGTATGGACCACTACAGGTGCGGGCTGCCGCCAGAATTTCTTGATATGTCATAGGATTCCCCTCCTTTTTTCTTCATCATACCGTCTCGCCCCCGTTTCGTCAAGGGAAAAGATTTTTCTCCTTCGGTGTACGCCAACGTCCCACTCCTGCTCCTGTCTCCCCGGGTTTGAGAAGGCGCACGCCTCTCCATATCAGTTTGAAAGGAGATTTCAGCAATGGCAAGTAATTTAACCCCAAATTTCAGGCTCTCCCTCTGGGCCCCCGAGGACAAGGTCAGCCATGAGGAGTTTAACGAGGACCACTCCAAAATTGACGCCGCCCTCAAAGCCGAGGCGGACGCCCGAGTCTCTTTGGCCGGTCAGGTCTCCCAGAAGGCCTCCCAAAGCGCACTGTCCTCCGAGGCCAGTACCCGGGCCAGCGCCATCTCTTCCCTGACCAATCAGGTGAACAAAAAGGGTAACTGCCAAATCTACTACTCCTCCTATGTGGGCGACGGCGTCAACACCCGCAGCCGTACCCTCACCTTCCCTAGCCGGCCCCTGATGGTCTTCGTGATGGGCAGCAATATTATCCTGCGGGCAATCCAGGGCGCGTCCTACGCCATGTGCAAAACCAGCGGTGAGGGTGGCGCCGCCTGCCCCGCGTCTTGGTCCGGAAATTCTCTCACCTGGACGGGCAGCAGCGTCTGGAGTGCCTCCGAAATTTGTAATGCCAAGGATGTGACCCACTATGTGGTGGCCTTTATGGATATGTCCTGACCCCCGCTATTTGACCTAACAGACCCGTAATCAGGTCGCTCAGCTGGCGCTGAACACTCTGAAGTCCCCTGTGGTTCAGGCTGACAAGAGCGGTTCTG
>NZ_QWKI01000039.1 GCF_009911645.1 Pseudoflavonifractor sp. 60 | reverse complement strand
GGGGCGGTGGGGCCGACGCAGAGAAAACCTCATTGCCGCAGGCATCCCGAATGGAGGCGGCAAGGGAATCCAGAGACTGGCCCGGTTTATACCAGTTTTCGTTGACCTGCAAATAGGCCAGCAGATCAGACAACATTGCCCGGCACAAACTTTTTTTGAGCTGGCCGCCGGGATGGTACATGAACTTGGTTTTCCCCAGGACTTTACGCTCTTTCAGCTCCTCGAAGGCGGTTATAAAAATATTCTCCTCCGCCTTGGCGTTGGTGTTTTCGGTCCCGTCGGGGTAGAAGCTGACCCCTAAGCCGGTGTCCTCTTCCCCGACCTCACTTTTCAGCTTGGTCAGCTTGTCCAGATTGACGGGAATCACCGGCAGACCTTTTTCTTCACTATATCTGCCGCCGAGACCAGCCAGCAGGGTCTGGCTGTACATCAGCTCCATTAACGTGGCATAGCTGGTGGCGTACCGGTTGTCCAGGAATGCAAGCACGCCCTTGCAGTACCCGCTGCTCATATTCTGCGGAAACTGTTTAATCCAAAGGGAGTTGTGGTTATCGAAGCTGCCGTCAAAGTAGACGTTCAGGCCGTAATCCTTCACCAGGGTATAGACGACCTCATGAAGGACGGTCTCCCAATCGTCGCTTTTATAGCTGATGAAGACGAAGGGCTTTTTGCTGTCCTTGTCGCAGAGGTGTTTTTTGATATACTTGACATGTTCGTCCTGTTGCCGCCGCAGGTTCTCTTCCTGTGTCATGCCTGCTCTCCTTTCTGTTCATTCAGCCGGTAAATACGCAGGCCGTCAAACATCCGCAGCATGGCCAGCATACACTCCATAGGCTCGGTGTCCTTCTCCTGCTCCCCGGAAAACTGAGCCAAACGCTCATAATTTTTCCAGGCCAGCTCTGCGGTGACCTCCGTCCCCTCCAAATCAGGGATCATATCCTGGTGCTGACGGAGCAGCTCACGCTGTGTCCGCTCCGGGGTCCCGTAGGTCCAGCCCATATCGTAGTGCTCCTGGAGCCAGCGCCAATGCTCCAGCGGGCCGATCTTGTTCAGATCCTCCTCGGAAAATCCCTCCACCAGGTCAAAGTCCACAGGGCGGTCGGTGTAGAAGCAGTTGATTTCCTGCATATATCCGGCAAACGCCTTGGCCTGGTTGATATTGGACAGCTGATACTCCAGCGACAGCGACTGGAAGTCCCGGGAAAACCGCTCCACATTCTTCTCATCCGTCAGGTACTGCTCCTCCCGGCCCTCGGCGCAGGCCTGCTTCCACTCCCCGCTGCTCCAGCGCCCGTTGAGCACCACGGCGAAGTGATACAGCCCCAAAAAGCTGCTTTCCGAGAGATAGGCCCGCTGCTTTTTGTTCTCCGCCGTCTCCGCCTTTACCGTCAGGCGGATGGCGCTCAGGTCCACGATGCGCTCAATGTCCTGCTGAAATGCGCACACGTCCGTCCGGCCCTCCGTGTACATTCCGGCATAGGCTTTCAGACCCGGCTTGCGTTTCTTCCACAGCTTATATTCCTCCAACTTCTCATCCCCAGGCTTCAAAGACTTCCAGGCGCTGTATTTATTTTCAAATGCCTCGATCTTCCTCTTCTCCCGTTCATCATAGAGATAGACCGCTTCAATAACATTGTTCTCAAAGGTAAACCGGCAGTCCATGGGATGCAGTTCCTTCTTGGAGTTGCGCCCATAGGCGGTGCGGTCCCAGCACTGAAGCTCGTCGCACAGCATGAGCATATAGGCCAGGGGGTGGTCGGAGGCCTCCAGGGGGGTGTTATCCTTCTCCTTGTAATAAGCAATGCTGAATTTGTAAAGGCTGTTGTGGGTCAGGATGCCGGTGAGGGCGTCCAGGTGCTCCCGCTCCATGGGGCACTCCAGCTCGCAGAACAACTTTTTGAAGAGTACTGTGGCGCTGAAATAGGCGTGGTCCATAAAGTGGTTGAACCGGTTGGGCTGGGCGGGCTTTTCCCGCAAGATCCGCAGCATTTGAGCCTGGGTCAGGGTGTACTTCTTTCCAAAATACTTGGCCAACAGGGCGGCGAAAAGCTCGTCAGTGGTCTCGTACACCTCGCCGCACAGCGCAGCCACCTGTTTCACCACCTTGCGGGGGATCTTCACAAAGGGCTCCAGCCCATGGTAAGCCACAAAGGGCCGCTCTTTCCGGTCCTCTCCCGCGACCTCAAAATAGGAGGCCACCTGCTCAAAGGGCAGCTCGAAGGGGTAGCCAATGTCATGGAAAAGGGACGTCAGCCCCCAGAAGCGCAGGAAATGACAGGCCGCCTGGCCGCCGTCCGCCAGACTGTAGAATTCCTGATAAGCCTTCTGGTAGATTGGGCTGTTCTGGTAAATAGCCAGGCCCAAGGCGAAGACATAGACCGAGTGAGCGTAGTGGTCCCGGTGCTTCATCAAAAGACCGCTGCCATTCGCCTCGAACTCTGAGAGCAGCTCGATCATCCGCCGTGTCTTCTGATAGTCCCCCACAAACATTTCCAGATAGCAGAAATAGACGTCAAAGGCGTCCTCCTTCCGCCCAGAACGCAGGAAGCGCCTCAGGGCGTTCTCCAAGCACAGCCGGTCCGTGTCCATCTGCTGATTGTAGGGGATGTCCCCCTGCTTCAGACTGGTCCCCAGCAGCGTTCCCGTCCGCGTCTCTTCCTCCGTCTTTTCAGGGCTGAAACGCAGTCCCTCACAGTGGTCACGAAGAAAAGTCAGCGCCGCACCCTCCAGACTGAAAGCATCATATCGCCGCTCGGGCACTCTCAATTTTGTGTAGCTCATGTGTCATACCTCCACTCAATTTTCTTTGTAAGAGAGCTTATGCAGCTTTCGCATTTCGGCCAAGATATCTCTAATTATGCAATGAATCCAGTATAGCACATCTTTCCTGTCAAGTCGAGGATATTTTCCATTCACTCATTTTCCCCCGGTCTGCTGCTTATTGGGAGAATACCTGGATTCTTTCCAGACATCTCCAAGGCGCTATTCGTATTGAGTGGGAAAGATTGCGTATACTATCTTTTGCCAGAGAGACATAACTGACAATAGAGAAAAGGAGTTTTGAATATGAAAGCAACTGGAATCGTGCGCCGGATTGACGACCTGGGACGTGTTGTGATCCCTAAGGAGATTCGCCGTACTATGCGTATCCGGGAGGGCGACCCCCTGGAGATATACACTGACAAGGACGGCGGCGTAATTTTTCGCAAGTACTCTCTGATGGGCGGGCTGGTGGACTTCGCAGGACAGCTGTGTGAGACACTGAACCGCACCACAGGGCACGTGACGGTTATCACCGACCGGGACAGCTGTATTGCGGTGGCGGGCGTCCCCCGGCGGGAATTGGCAGAAAAATCCATTTCCCCTCAGATGGAGCGGCTGATGGAGGGGCGGCAGGTCTACCAGTACAAGCCAGGGGAGGAGACAATTCCTCTGTGTGCCGACAGCGACAAGTATTCCCTGAGCACCGCCGCGCCGATTTTGTCCGAGGGGGATGTGCTGGGCTGTGTCCTCTTTGCCGGAACCAGGACAGACGGACTTACCGGCGGCGAGGTGGAATACAAGCTGGCCCAATCCATCGCGGCTTTCCTGGGGCGGCATATGGAGAGCTGAGTCGTCAGAAACCAGAGTCGGCTAAACATCAAGTGAAATTGCGCAATCCCCAACAGCGAAAAGGGCTTGCTGTCTGTGTAACACAGATGGCAGGCCCTTTGCATTTGCAATACTCATATCAAGTATCTTTTCGACTTATTTTAAGTTATAATTAAGATGGCAGAAAGAAAATAGGGTAAGATATACTTTGCAGAAAGGATGGTGATAGTCTTGAAGCGAGACAAGCATTTAGGGATTACAATCAGTGGGGAGCACCACAGAAAGCTGGTTTACATCTCAGAGTATGAGGGGCGTTCCATGAGCGGTCAGATCCTCTATCTGATACAAAAATGTATCCGCGAATTTGAGCGGGAAGACGGCCCCATCCCAGAGGACGAAGTGAAATGAGCCTTGGTGAGCGAGTTTTGGACCTGCTTTTTCCGCCCAAATGTCCCTTCTGCCAAAAAATTTTGGATGACCCTAGAGCGCCGCTTTGCCCCGCCTGTCAGCTGCGGCTGCCCTGGCTGGAGGGGAAGGCGGGAGAGCGGCGGGTTGACTTTGCTGAGAGCTGTTTTTCTCCCCTGGCCTACCGGGACGATGTGCCCGGTGCAGTCCACCGGTACAAATTCAGCGGGGTTCGGGCGTTGGGAAAGCCGCTGGCTCTGCTGATGGCCCAGTGTCTGAAGGACCATCTGCCCCAGGGGGCGGATCTGATCTGCTGGGCGCCTCTGTCCAGAAAGCGGCTGCGGAAACGGGGCTTTGACCAGGCCCGGCTGCTGGCGGAGGAGGTGGGCCGTATCTGCTCCATTCCAGCGGTACCCCTTTTAGAAAAGAGGCGAGATACCCAGGCTCAGTCAGAGCTGACGGAGGAGAGCGCCCGCCGGGCCAACGCCAGGGGGGCCTATGCCCTGCTGCCCGGAATCGACCTGACCGGGAAACGGGTGGTGCTGGTGGATGACGTGGTCACCTCCGGAGCAACCCTCAGCGAGTGTGCCGGGCTGCTGCGGATGGGCGGCGCAGAGGGGGTTTGGTGTCTCACTGCGGCCCAGGCCAGGCGAGACGGAAAATCCTCTGCAAAAAAAGAGGAAAAATGATAGAAAAAATGATTGAAATGCGGGGACAGTCCGGCTATAATATAGGAGGATTGAAAATAAGACCGCCTTGAGCGGCAGAAAATAAAATATGGAAAGTATAAATAGGGTGAAAATTATGGGGTTTTTTAGCAAGGATATTGGCATCGACCTGGGCACCGCCTCGGTTTTGGTATATATCAAGGGTAAGGGCGTGGTCCTGCGGGAGCCCTCCGTGGTAGCCATGGACAAGAACACTGGAAAGCTGCTCAAGGTGGGTACCGACGCCCAGGCTATGCTGGGGCGTACTCCGGGCAACATTGTGGCTATGCGTCCCCTGCGGGAGGGCGTCATCTCCGATTACGACATGACCGAGCGGATGCTGAAGGAATTTATGAAGAAAGTGACCTCCTTCTCCCTGTTTAAGCCCCGTCTGCTCATCTGCGTACCCTCCGGTATCACCGAGGTAGAGGAGCGCGCCGTGGTGGACGCCGGCATTCAGGCGGGGGCGCGGCGGGCCTATTTGATTGAGGAGCCCGTGGCCGCCGCCATCGGCGCAGGCATCGACATAACCAAGCCCGACGGCCACATGGTAGTGGACATCGGCGGCGGTACTGCGGATATTGCCGTCATTTCTCTGGGCGGCGTGGTGGAATCCGCCTCCATCAAGGTAGCAGGCGACAAGTTTGACGAGGCGGTGGTGAAATATATCCGCCGCAAGCACAATGTGCTCATTGGCGACCGTACTGCCGAGGAGCTGAAGATGAACATCGGCTGCGTCTTCCCCCGGCCCGAGGAGGTCACCATGGAGATCAAGGGCCGCTGCCTGATGACCGGCCTGCCCCGGGTATTCAATGTGACCTCCAGCGAAATGATCGAGGCCTTTGAAGAGACCTCCTCCTCCATCCTGGAGGCCATCCACGGTGTGCTGGAGCGCACTCCGCCGGAACTGGTGGCTGATATCTCCACCAACGGCATTGTGATGACGGGGGGCGGCTCTCTGCTGTGGGGCTTTGACAAGCTGGTCCAGTCCCACACTGGCATTGAGACCCATGTGGCCGACGACGCCATCTCCTGCGTAGCCTACGGCACCGGCAAGAGTCTGGACAGCTTGGACCAGATGCAGGACGGCACCATGAACCTGTCCCGCCGCAAACAGATGAACTATTAATAAAACGCCGGCTTCCAGCCGGCGGAGAAAGACGGTCGCCGGGGGTATGGGGGCCCGTGTCCCCCTGGGGCCGCCTTTTTGTCCCGAAGGAGGCAGCTGCTATGGAGAATGTAGAGGATGTCATTCAGGACGTGGGAGCAACTCTGGGCGCTCAAAATATCACATGGGGGGCCATCCTGCGGGTTTTTCTGCTCCTGCTGGTGGGCTGGCTGGTCATCCGCTTCCTCTCCAAAATGGTGGAGCGGATGGTAGAGCGCAGTAAGCTGGCCAATGCGGCCAAGGTGTACATCAGCTCCGCTCTGCGGATCTTCCTCTGGCTGCTGCTGGGGCTGATGCTGGCGGAGACCTTGGGCATTAAGGCCACCTCCATCATTGCCATGCTCAGCGTGGCGGGACTGGCCGTCTCGCTGGCACTGCAAAACACGTTGGCCAATCTGGCCGGGGGACTGGTGCTGCTGGTGACCAAGCCCTTTACCCTGGGGGATTATGTGGAGGCGGATGGTATCAGTGGTACCATCGCCGCCATCAATATGGTCTACACCACCTTTGTTACTCCGGACAATCGAGAAATTTTTATCCCCAACAGCCAGCTGTCCGCCGCTAAGATCATCAATTACAATGTACTGGGAAAGCGGCGGATGGACCTGAAATTTACCGCCTCTTACGACGCTCCCACCGCTCAGGTGCGGGCAGCCCTCCAGGAGAGCATCGCAAAGTTTCCCCAGGTGCTGGCCGACCCCGCCCCGGCGGTCTATGTGTCGGAGTACCAGGCCAGCAGCATTGAGTATCTGGCCCGTCTTTGGACCTCCTCCAGTGACTACTGGGACGTGTATTACGCCCTGATGGAGGATGTACGGGAGTCCTTTGCCCGCCACGGAGTGGAGATGACCTACAACCATCTGAACGTACATATTTCGGAGCGGTAGGGAACGCCTAGGCCATTTGCGCTCCCTCCCCCTTGGGCCTTCAAGGCATGGTCAGACCATGGAGAAATCCGTCCAGCCGGGGAGAGAGGACCTCGCCGCCCACTACAGTGTTCTTGCAGATGAGCAGGTTGGCCTGGACCCCCGCCTCACCGCTGGGGTAGTTGAGCACCTCATAGGTGTACCGCTTTACCCGTTTTCCGGCATATTTTTCCAGCTGAAAGCCCTGTTCCGCCTGGAGGGCCAGATACTCAGAATAGCTGTCGTCCATCTCCTCCGGAATCAGCAGCTCCTGGGTTGCAATGGGCTCCTGGGACACCTGCCAGCCGTAAGCGGACAGGTATTCCACCCGGTCCTGGTTGGACTTGACCCCCTTGGGATTGGGGACAGTGGAGGCGGAGACCTCCCGGACGGCCTGGCCGAAGTTCAGGGCAATGGCGCAGCAGCACAGCAGAGCAGCAGCCGCCACGCCCCAGGTCAGCTTTCGTTTAGGCACCTTTGCGGTC
Source organism: Pseudoflavonifractor sp. 60 (assembly GCF_009911645.1). Lineage (GTDB taxonomy): Bacteria > Bacillota > Clostridia > Oscillospirales > Oscillospiraceae > Lawsonibacter. The sequence continues at coordinate 5,873 of NZ_QWKI01000039.1, read as the reverse complement.
ATAATCAACACAGCACATTTCTCCTTCCCTGGAATTTTCTCTCTCTACAGTATGCGGCTTGGACAGGGAATATGTCCTGCCTCCGGCAGGGAGGTCCAGAATACGGAAAGAGCTCAGGCGGAATATTAAGGGCGAGAAAGGCGGTGCAGACGGGTTGGAGCGGATTGATAAGCTGCTCTCCTCCACCGGAAGATGGAGCCGGAAGGAGGTCAAGGAGCTGATCCGGCAGGGCAGGGTCCTGGTAGACGGCGCACCTGCCGCCCGTCCGGAGGACAAATTTGACCCCGGGCTTGCCGCTGTCTGGGTGGACGGACAGCCGGTGGACTGTTCCCCCTTCATCTACATCATGCTCCACAAGCCGGCGGGCCTGCTTTCCGCCACAGAGGACGCCCGGCAGCCCACGGTGCTGGATCTGCTGCCCTCTGAGCTGCGCCGCCGGGGTCTGTTCCCGGTGGGACGGCTGGACAAGGACACCACCGGCCTCCTCCTGCTCACCGACGACGGCCCTCTCGCCCACCGGCTGCTCTCCCCCCGGAAGCACGTGGACAAGGTGTATTGGGCAAGGGTTGACGGTATCCTGAACCAGGAGGACGTCCGCGCGCTGGCCGAAGGAATGGTGCTGGGGGACGGTCTGCACTGTCTGCCCGCCGGACTGGAACCGCTGGGGGAAGGCTCAGAGTGTCTGGTGACTCTGCGGGAGGGGAAGTACCACCAGGTGAAGCGGATGCTGGCCGCCTGCGGTAAGCCAGTAACCGTCCTCCACCGGCAGAGAATGGGGCCTTTGACGCTGGATGAGGACTTGAAACCCGGAAAATGGCGCTTTTTGACCCCCAGAGAACGGTCTGAACTGGCCCAGTTAGGCACAACTACCTAAATCTTTGGGCAAACTGAACAAAAAAATAGAAAAAAACCCTTGCCAAACAAGGGGGTCAGACGGTATAATAGAGGAGCAAACCCAAAGAGAATGTAGGAGGGATCGCTGTGTCCAGCAGGATGTTCCAGGGTGTCGTACTCCAAATGAAGGACAATATCAGCCGCACAATAGGTGTGGTAGACTCGGAGGGAATCGTGGTCGCCTGCAGTGAACTCACCTGCATTGGCGAGCACTGGTCCGGTGTTGTGTCCGCCATCAACGGGGCGGATAACGGGATTGCCCGCTATGAGGGCAGGACCTTTAAGCCTCTGGCGGGCTGGGGCGCCCAGTTCGACTACGCCGCCTTTGTCAAGGGAGAGGATGAAATGGCCGCCTCCCTGTGCGCTATGGCGGTGGTTGCCTTCAATGGGGCCAAGACCTATTATGAGGAGAAGCACGACAAGGCCACCTTTGTAAAAAACATTATTTCCGACAATATCCTTCTGGGTGACGTATACACCCAGGCTAAAGAGCTCCACTTTGTCTCCGAGGTGCCCCGCGCCGCCTTCCTGGTGCGCCAGCTGGGCCCCGCAGATGTCTCTGTGATCGACGTGATTCAGAGTCTCTTCCCGGACAAGCAGTCCGATTTCGTCATCTCCATCAACGAGACCGACGTGGCCCTCATTAAGCAGCTGCCTGAGGGGGCCGACTCCAAGGAGCTGGGCAAGATCGCCAAGCAGATTGTCGCCGCCGTGACCCAGGAGCTGGGTGTGAAGGTGGTAATCGGCATCGGCACCATTGTCCCCCACATCCGCGACCTGGCCCGGGCCTATAAGGAGGCTGGGGTGGCCATTGATGTGGGCAAGGTCTTCGACACAGAGAAGACGGTCATCAACTATGAAAACTTGGGCATTGGCCGCCTGATTTACCAGCTCCCCACCATCCTGTGCCAGATGTTCCTTCAGGAGGTCTTTAAGAAGAGTCCCATCGACGCCTTGGACCAGGAGACGCTGCTCACCATCAACAAGTTCTTTGAGAACAACCTGAACGTATCCGAGACCGCCCGGAAGCTCTTTGTCCACCGCAATACCCTGGTGTACCGGCTGGAGAAGATCAAGAAGCTCACCGGCCTGGATCTGCGGGAGTTTGACGACGCCATCACCTTTAAGGTGGCGCTGATGGTCAAGAAGTACCTGATCTCCCGGGGGATTGAATCCTGATTTTCTCCATATAAAACAGAGAACTGAGTCCGTTCTGCGGGCTCAGTTTTTTCTGCAAAAAAATCCCCCTTCCGAGGAAGGGGGAGAGGTATGTCATTTTTTGAAAAAGCCGAACAGGCCGCCCCGCTTGGGCTTCTCCTTGGCTTTCTCCTTGACCTCCGGCTTTTTGGGCTGGGTACCGGAGGCAGGGGGGATGTAGGTATAGCTGGAGGAGGGGCTGGATTTTGGTGCGCTGTCCAGCCGCTCCAGGGCCTCCTTGGCGCTTCGGTAGCCCTTGTCCGCTGCCTTTTGATACAGAGAGCGGGCCTGTTTAAGATCCCGGCCAACGCCATGGCCCTCCTCGTAGCACTCGCCCAGCAGGAACAGGGCCCGGGGCTGTCCCTGGCCGGCGGCCTTTGCAAACCACTTAGCTGCCTCGCCATCGTCCTCCTCGACGCCGATCCCGGTGTAGTAGCAGTAGCCCAGGTTGCATTGGGCGGTGACATTGCCCTTTTCAGCGGCCTGGCGGTAGAGCTCTACCGCTCTCTCTTTGTCCTCCGCCACGCCCCGGCCCAGCTCATAGCACAGGCCCAGCATACACAGACTGCGGGGGTGTTCCCGCTGGGCGGCCTTGGCGAACCACTTGGCTGCCTCTTCATAGTCGGTCTGGGTTCCAATGCCCTCGTAGCAGCAGTAGCCCAGGTTGCACTGGGCGGGGGCGTAGCCCCGTTCCGCCGCCTCACGGTAAAACTTTACCGCCATCGTCTTATCCTCTGTGACCCCCGTGCCCAGCTCATAGCACAGGCCCAGAGAGCAAGTGGCGGAGGCGCTGCCCAGCTTGTGGGCCTTCAGATAGCAGGACACCGCCTTGCGCGGGTCCTCGGGCACGCCGTAGCCGTTTTCATAGCACTCCCCCAACAGGTCGATGGCCCGGGGGTAGTCCTGGTCCGCCGCCGCCTTGAACCACTTGAAGGCCTGGTCGTTGTCCTCCTCCACGCCGATACCCTGGTAGTAGCAGTAGCCCAGGTTGCACTGGGCCCGGGCGTGCCCCTGCTGGGCGGCCTGATGGTAAAGCTCCACCGCCCTGCGCTTGTCCTCCGCAACTCCGCGGCCCAGCTCGTAGCACAGGCCCAGGGAACAGGTGGCAGGGGGATAGTCCTGACTGTGGGCCTTTTGGTACAGCTCTACCGCCTTGCTCACGTCCCGCTCCACGCCGTAGCCATTTTCATAACACTCGCCCAGCAGCTGCATAGCCCGGGGATACTCCCGCTGTGCAGCGGCAGCGAACCACTTGGCCGCCTCCTGGTCGTTCTCCTCCACGCCGATGCCCCGGTAGTAGCAGTAGCCCAGATTGCACTGGGCGCGGACATAGCCCCGCTGGGCAGCCTGGAGGTAGAGCTCCGCCGCCTTTTTCATGTCCCGCTCAACCCCATCGCCGTACTCATAGCACACGCCCAGGGCGCAGGTGGCGGGGGCGAAGCCCTGCTGGTGGGCCGCGGTATACAGCTCCACCGCCTTGGCCAGATCCTTTTCCACGCCGTAGCCGTTTTCGTAGCACTCACCCAGCAGCTGCATGGCCCGGGGGTAGTTCCGCTGGGCGGCCTTGGCAAACCACTTTACCGCCTCCTCGTTGTCCTCCTCCACGCCGATGCCCTGGTAATAGAAGAAGCCCAGGTTGCACTGAGCCCGGGGGTAGCCCCGCTGAGCGGCCTTGAGGTAGAGCTCCCGGGCCTTATGCTTGTCCTCCGGCATCCCCCGGCCCAGCTCGTAGCACAGGCCCAGGGCGCAGATGGCGGGGACGTTGCCCTTGTCGCTGGCCTGCTGGTAGAGCTGGGCCGCCTTCTGTGCGTCCTGCTCCACACCGTAGCCATTGTCGTAACACTCGCCCAGCAGCTGCATGGCCCGGGGATAGCCCTCCTCAGCGGCCCTGGAGAACCAGAGGACCGCCTGGTCGTTGTCCTCCTCCACGCCGATGCCCTGGTAGTAGCAGAAGCCCAGGTTGCACTGGGCCCGGATGTCCCCCTTGTCTGCGGCCTGGCGATAAAGCTCTACCGCCTTGACCGGGTCCTCCTCCACGCCGCTGCCCAGCTCGTAGCACAGGCCCAGAGAACAGGTGGCAGAGGGATAGCCCATCTCACTGGCCTTGGTGTACAGCTCCACTGCCTTGCTGATATCCTTGTCCGTACCGTAGCCGTACTCATAGCACTCCGCCAGCAGGTGGATAGCCCGGGGATAATCCTGGCCGGCGGCCCTGGTAAACCAGAGGATGGCCTGGTCGTTGTCCTCCTCCACGCCGATACCCTGGTAGTAGCAGAAGCCCAGATTGCACTGGGCCCGAGGCATTCCCCGCTCCGCCGCCCGGCGGTACAGCGCCACCGCCTTGGCCTGGTCCTGCTCAACCCCCTGACCCAGCTCGTAGCACAGGCCCAAAGAGCACATGGCGGAGGTGTAGTCCTTGTCCACCGCGCTCTGGTACAGCTTCACCGCCCGGTCGTAGTTCTGTTCCACGCCCCAGCCCCGGTCGTAGCATTCCCCCAGCAGGAACATGGCCCGAGGGAACTTCCGCTCGGCGGCCTTGGTGAACCACTCCACCGCCAGCCGGGGATTCTCCTCCGTCCCAATGCCGATGTAGTAGCAGAAGCCCAGGTTGCACATAGCGGGGGGATAGTCCTGCTCGGCAGCCTCCCGGTACAGCTCCACCGCCCGGGCCCGGTCCTCCTCCACGCCAATGCCCGTCTCGTAACACAGACCCAGCGCACAGGCCCCGTCGGGGTAGTGCTGCTCGTAGGCGGCCCGATAGAGCTCCACCGCCTTAGTCAGGTCCTTCTCCACGCCGTAGCCATTTTCAAAGCACTCACCCATCAGCACCTGGGCCCGGGGATAGCCCTGCTGGGCGGCTTTGGCGAAGAGAACGGCGGCCTCGTCATTGTTCTCCTCAAAATAGATTCCCTGGTAGTAGAAATACCCCAGGTTGCACTGGGCAGGGGCGTAGTCCATGTCGGCGGCCTCCTGGTAGAGCTCCGCCGCCCGGCCCTTGTCCATCTCCACGCCGTGGCCCAGCTCGTAGCACAGGCCCAGCTCGGTAATGGCGGGAGGATAGCCCTGCTCTGCCGTTTCGGTAAACAGCGCCACCGCTCTGGTCTCGTCCTTCTCAGTGCCGATCCCCCGGATATAGCACAGCCCCAGATAGTACTGGGCGGAGATACTATCCCCTTCAGCGCCACGGCTGAACCAGTAGAAGGCCTGCTTGTCATCCTTGGGGGCGCCGTCCTCGCCGTAGTAGTAGCTGCGGCCCAGACGGTACTGAGCGTCCAGATCTCCGTCCTCGGCGGCGTCCTGGAGCGCCTTCAGGTCCTCCTGCTTCTTCTCCGCCATGTCGTTCAGGCTGCTCATGACTTTGGGGTCGATGTAGATCATCACCGAGTCCTGGTCAAAAGACCCCGCGTTCATGTTCTTTTCATCTGCCATGGCATTCCGCTTCCTTTCTATGTCTCTTATCTTGGAATGTCCTGGTCAATTTCCCCAGGACCATACAGCTTTATCCCTCAGGGCGGGACTTGCCGTTCTGCTTGGCAATATATATGGTGATGGCCTGGCGAATCCACCAGCCGGCCCAGTTGGCAAAGCTGTCTTCTCTGTCGCTGAATTTTTCCTCGGCCTTGGCCAGACCCTCATTGCCCGCCCGGATCAGCTCTGAAAGCTCCACACCCTGGCCCTCAAAGTGGCGGGCGATGGACTCCACCAGACGCTGGCCGTCCGGCCTTGTGCTGTATTCCTCTGTCATAGGGCATCGCTCCCTTCTGATTCATCAGTTCAAAAAA
>NZ_QWKI01000038.1 GCF_009911645.1 Pseudoflavonifractor sp. 60 | reverse complement strand
GCGAGAAGGATGGCGCGTCGTCGGGACAAGCTGCGCTGCATCCAAAACGCCCTGCGGGGGATGGCATTTTGGATTGCGCTCCGCTGTCCCTCCTCTCCCCATGGGACCCGCTTCGCTGGGCTCCCATGGGGCCCCGAAAACTGCGCCCTGAGCGAAAGGACTTGCTTCATCAATTCAGTTCAAAAAGTCTTTCAGCTTTTTACTCCGGGAAGGATGGCGCAGTTTTCTAAGCGCTTTGGCCTCGATTTGGCGGATACGCTCCCTGGTGACGTTGAACTCCTTGCCCACCTCCTCCAGGGTTCGAGTGCGGCCGTCCTCAATGCCGAAGCGCAGCTTGAGCACCTTCTCCTCCCGGGGGGTGAGGGTGGACAGCACCTCCACCAGCTGCTCCTTCAGCAGGGTAAAGGAGGCGGCCTCGGCGGGCTCGGAGGCGTCCTCATCGGGGATGAAGTCGCCCAGATGGCTGTCCTCCTCCTCGCCGATGGGGGTCTCTAGGCTAACGGGCTCCTGGGCGATTTTCAAAATCTCCCGCACCCGCTCCTCAGGCATATTCATCTCCTCGGCAATCTCCTCCGGGGTGGGGTCGTGGCCCAGCTCCTGGAGCAGCTGGCGGGAGACCCGGATCACCTTGTTAATGGTCTCCACCATGTGAACCGGGATACGGATGGTGCGGGCCTGGTCGGCGATGGCCCGGGTGATGGCCTGGCGAATCCACCAGGTGGCATAGGTGGAGAATTTATAGCCCTTGGTGTAGTCAAATTTCTCTACTGCCTTAATGAGGCCCAGGTTGCCCTCCTGGATCAGGTCCAGGAACTGCATCCCCCGGCCCACATACCGCTTAGCAATGGACACCACCAGACGCAGGTTGGCCTCCGCCAGCCGCTGGCGGGCCCGCTCCCCCTTCTTGATGGTCTTTTCCAGCTCCCGGCGGACCTCCGGTGGGATCTCCTCCCCCGCCTCAAGCAGCTCGTCCAGCTGCTCCTGGGCGGCGCTGCCGGCGGTCATAGACTGGGCCAGCTCCACCTCCTCCTCCGAGGTGAGCAGGTTCACCTTGCCGATCTCCTTCAGGTACATGCGCACCGGGTCATCGGTGCCGAAGTTGTCGATGAGAGTGTTGGGATCGACAATCTCCTCATCGGGAATGCCCTCCATCTCCTCCACTGGGGGATCGCCGGCGTCTCCCAGGTCGGGGATGTAGTCCTCCCCCACCGTCTCGATGCCCAGGTTCTCCAGGGTGTCGTAAATTTTATCCATCTGCTCTGCGCCCAGTTCCATGTCCTCCAGCACGTCCAGCAGCTCGGAGGAAGACAGGTGCCCCTTTTTCTTGCCCCGCTCGATCAGCTCTCCCAGCTTCTCCGCGCCGGCGACCCCCTCTACCACCTTCATGATCTCAATCTTGCCGGTTTCCATCCGGGCCTGGATGTCGTTTTTCTTCTCCTTTTTCTCCAGGATCATCATAGGGGCGGGTTCTTTCTTCTTGGTGCTCATGTTTTCTCCTCCATATATGCTTTCTTCTGTTGATATCTTTTTTGTGCGGCCAGCAGCAGGTCGTCGCCCTGGGCCGTCCCGCTGCGCAGCAGTCCTTCACCGCGGACAATGGATATGTAGTCCTGAATAGACTGGCCGCTATTGGCCACCGACTCAGGCTGGGCGGCCACCTGGGCCAAATGGTCCATCTCCTCACGGTCAAAGTCCTCTGCCAGGGCGGCAAGCTGGGTGGACAGTCCCGCTGCCGCCCGCCGGTTCAGCGCGTCAAAGGCCCGGCCCAGCAGGCCAGAGGAAAACTCTGCTCCTGTAATGCCGTCCATCCGCCCCGCCAGACCCGGGTCCAGCATAAGCAGCCGCAGCAGTCCCTCCTCCGCCCGGGCGGAGCGGATATTTTCATACCGCAGGGTGCGGGCCTTGGGCTGGAGCTGGCCGACCGGAGCCATGTTCTGCCGCTCCTCCTGCCGCTTCTCCTTACGCAGCCGGCCCTTGAGCGCCCGGTCTACCTCCAGCTTCATAGTCTCGGGACTGACCCCTGCCGTCTGGGCAGCATGGCCGCCGTAGATCTCCCGCTCCACTGCGCTGTGGAGGGTTGAGACCAGCTGGGCCGCCTCCTGGAGGAAGGAGACCCGCTGGCCATCGTCAGTGAGGTCGTATTTCTTTTGAATTTGGGCCAGACGGTAGTCCACCTGGTTCTCACTCTGGTCCAGCAGCCTGACAAAGGCGTCCCGCCCGTAGGCCTTGATAAATTCGTCCGGGTCCTTGGCTCCCTGCATCCGAAGTACCTTCACCTTCAGTCCCGCCTTCTCCAGCAGGGGAATGGCCCGCTGAGCCGCAGCTACCCCGGCGCTGTCGCCATCATAGGAGATGACCGCCTCCTTAAAGTACCGGGCCAGCAGCTGGCCGTGTTCCTCAGTGAAGGCGGTGCCCAATGAGGCCACCGCATTGTCAAAGCCCGCCTGGTGGAGGGCGATGGTGTCCATGTAGCCCTCTGTCAGGATGACCCGCCCCGCCTTGGAGTTTTTTGCAATATTTAGAGCGAAGACGTTGCGGCTCTTATTGTACACCGGAGTGTCGGGGGAGTTGAGATACTTAGGGGTTGCGTCGTCCATCACCCGGCCCCCAAAGCCGATCACATTGCCCCGCACGTCGATGATGGGGAACATGACCCGGTTGCGGAAGCGGTCGTAAATGCGTCCGTCCTTATTGCTTACCGCCAGTCCGGCGTCCAGCATATCCCGCTTGCTGTAGCCCAGGCCGGCCAGCGCCTGGATCAGGCCATCCCAGCTGTTCAGTGCAAAGCCTAGGCCGAAGTTGGTCCGGGTCCGCCGGGACAGTCCCCGCCGCTCCAGATAGGCCAGCCCCTCAGAACCCTGGGGGGAGTTGAGCCAGCGGTGGAAGAGGCGGGCGGTCTGTTTGTTCATCTCTAAAATCTTCTCCCGCCGCTCCCGCATTCCGGAGGAAGAACCGTCAAACTCCGGCATCTGCATTCCGGCCCGCTTGGCCAGCACTGCCACTGCATCCCGGAAAGGCAGATTTTCCAGCTCCATCACATAGTTGATGACGCCGCCCCCCTTGCCGCAGCCGAAGCACTTATACATCTGCCGGTCGGGGACCACGTGGAAGGAGGGGGTCTTTTCGCTGTGGAAGGGACAGCAGCCCCACCAGCTGCCCCCTTTTTTCGTCAGCCGCACCGACTCGGACACCAGATCCACAATGTCGGTTCTTGCAATGAGCTCGTCCAAAAATCGCTCTGGAAGGGGCAATTGCGTACACCTCTCTTATCTGCGGGGGTTTCACCCCTATTTGTATCCGTTTTACAGCAAAATTATCCCAATTACAGAACGGTCCACCCCTTGGGAATGAAGATTTCCCTGTACCGGTCTACCGCGAAGGGGTCGGTCATGCCGGCGATATAGTCGCAGACCGCCCGATCCACCCCCTCCTTCACGCGGATGGCCTGGAAGTCGTCGGGCAGGTGGTCGGGGTTCTTTTGATAGTATTCAAACAGGCAGCGCAGCATATCCTGGGCCTTGCCCTCCTCGCCCTTGGCCATTGGATTGGTGTACACGCTGTCAAACATAAACTCCTTCAGGGTCAGCATAGCCTCCCCCACCTCAGGGGACTGCCTGATCTCAGACTGGCCCTCACTGGCCTGAATGGCGTCGGCCACCAGAGTGTTGATCCGCTCGCTGTGGGTAAAGCCCAGAACCCGGGAGACGTCCAAGGGCAGGTCTATGGGGTAGATGATCCCACCCCGCAGGGCATCCTCAATGTCGTGGTTGATGTAGGCGATGTGGTCAGCCAGCCGGACGATCTGCCCCTCCAGAGTTGCGGCCGGGGTTCCCTTGGTATGGCAGACAATGCCGTTGCGCACCTCCCAGGTCAGGTTCAGCCCCACGCCCCCCTTCTCCAACTGGTCCACGACCCGCAGGGACTGCTGGTAGTGGGCAAACCCGCCGGGCATCACCTGGTCCAGCAGCCGCTCCCCGGCGTGGCCGAAGGGGGTGTGGCCCAGATCGTGGCCCAGGGCAATGGCCTCGGTCAGGTCCTCGTTCAAAAACAGCGCCCGGGCCATGGTGCGGGCAATGCGGCTGACCTCAAGCGTGTGGGTCATGCGGGTGCGGTAGTGGTCCCCCTCGGGGTGCAGAAAAACCTGGGTCTTCTGCTTTAAGCGCCGGAAGGCTTTGGAGTATACAATGCGGTCGGTGTCCCGCTGGAAGGGGGTTCGAATGGCGCACTCCTCCTCCGACCGCGCCCGTCCCCGGCTCTGGAATGATTTGCAGGCCAGCGGGGACAGAACTGTGTCCTCCCGCTCCTGGAGCTGCTGGCGTAGCGTCATAAGCAGACCCTCCCTTACCCAGTTTTCGTTACTGTTTACTTATACGGGATTACTTTTCAAATTCCTCTTTTTTCAAAAATTTTTTTGCGGTCTGTTCCGCCTTGACAACAGGGGACGGGGTTGATATAATAAAAGCAGAAGGGCACTGTCACTGACGGTTGGCCCGGAATCAGACTAACAATTCGTTAGCCGCTCGGGGGCCATCCGGGCGGCTAACACGCTTTTGAGGCGGTGAGGAGCAAAATCAGCACGACAATGCTCAAGCACACCACGAAACGGAGGATGAACCCCCGGAAATCGTTTCCCATTCGCACCACCTCCTCCGAATTGGAATCTGCCTGGAGGAAAGTGGGCCAACCGCCTTTTTATGTAACAACGCGCCTTCTGCCCCGCCTGGCTGGCGGGCGTTTTTATCATAAGCCCAAACAGGGATTTTGTCAAACCCGCTCAAAACTCCGTACCCCCACCGGCCACAGTAGGGGTACGTTTTTTATGGGCGGAGCCAGCGTTTCTTGCCCGCGCCCAAGGATGTGGACCATGGAGGTTACCAGAGGGAGCGGAGATAAGGTAGGGCCGACACAGTACCGCCGCTCTTTCCGGCGCCCAGGACGGTGGAGAAGAAAAATACAAGAAATTTTTCTGTGAAATTTAATCATATCTTAATGGAGTGTCACAGACCGCTGTGCTATCATAAGGAAAAGGAGGACTATGCCATGTATTTTCCTGAGGATATGACTTTTCAATACTTTTTCTTCGCTACATACCCTGGATACTTTTTGCAGACGATCCCTATCGCCCTGCTGGCAGGGCTCGTCGTTTACCGGTTCAGGCGGACGCGCCGAACTCCTGCTGCGGAGGCCCTTGGCGCGGCCCTGTTCGCCAGCTATCTTGCGGGACTGGTCTCCCTCACCCTCGCCTTCCACCTTGTCAGCGATCTCTGGTACTTTCTCCTCTACCGGGCGGCCAGCGGCTCCCACCACAGCTGGCTCACCTTTGAATTTTACCTCGTCCCAGACTTCTTCCGCCGCTTTGGGTCAGAGTCCCTGGGAAATATCCTTCTATATCTCCCCTTCGGCATTCTCTTTCCCTTGGCGCGGCGCGGCAGCTCCTGGAGAAAAACTGTGGTTGCCGGCATACTGACCTCCCTGACCATCGAAGTGCTCCAGCCCTTCGTTGGCCGCAGCTTTGATATTAACGACATCATTCTGAACACACTGGGCGTGCTGCTCTCTGCCTCTGTATTCTCTGCTATATCCGCCTGTCTCCACAGACACTAAAAATCGTACCCCCGCCGGATGCGGGGGTACGATTGTATGTTCCTCTACTTTTTCTTACCCGCACCCACCAGAATGTAGACGATGGAGGCCACCGCCAGCAGATAAGGGTAGTACAGGCACGGCATAATCTGGAAGGCCGACACGGCGCCGCCGGAGGCGGAAATGGCCACCAGCATCTGGGCGCCGTAGGGGATGACCCCCTGGAAAATACAGGAGAAGGTATCCAGCAGGGAGGCCGACTCCTTGGGGGTAATGTGGTACTCCTCGCTGATTTCCCTGGCGATGGGACCCGCCATAACGATTGCCACGGTGTTGTTGGCGGTGGCAATATCCATGGCGCCCACCAGCAGCCCCACGCCCAGCCGGCCGCCCACCCGGCCCTTGAAGGCGCGGCGGATAAAGGCCAGCAGAGCCTCGAAGCCGCCGTACTCCCGGATCAGGGCGCACATAGCGGACACCAGGATGGTGACCATAATGGTCTCAAACATACCCGAGGCCCCGGAGCCCATGCCCCCCAGCAGCCCCATAAAGTCCACCGTCCCCGTGGGCAACACAATAGCCGCGCCCGCCAGAATACCTACAATGAGCACCACAAACACATTCAGGCCTGCAATGCCTCCGGCCAGCACCAGGACATAGGGGATGAGCAGCAGCAGATTGTAGTCGGGAATATCAATGTGGCCCACGCCGGCGTTGAGGGACTGGACCAGAATCACTGCCAGTGTTGCAATGGCGGCAGGCAGAGCGATTTTGAAATTGGCCCGGAACTTGTCGCGCATCTCGCAGCCCTGGGTGTTGCAGGCGGCGATGGTGGTGTCCGAAATAAAGGACAGGTTGTCGCCGAACATGGCCCCGCCCATCACCGAGCCCACACACAGGGGCAGGGAGAAGCCGGACACATTGGACACCGCCGCAGCGATGGGGGTTATCAGGGTGATAGTCCCCACCGAGGTGCCCATGGCGGTGGACACAAAGCAGGCCGCCACAAAGAGCACTGCCACCGAGGCCCAGGCGGGGGTCACCGACAGCAGGAAGTAGGCCACCGCCTCTGCGCTGCTGCGACCGGTGACGCCCACAAAGACGCCGGCCACCAGGAAAATCAAAATCATGGTCATAATGTTCTTGTCGCCCACGCCCTGAGCCATGACCGCCATTTTGTCATCAAATTTCAGACTGCGGTTTTGCAGGCAGGCCACCAGCAGCGAGACCATGAACACCACCACAATGGGGATGTTGTAGAAGGCCATCTCTACACCCAGGCCGTACTCAAAGACCAGGCCCATGCCCAAATACAGCACCAAAAACAGCAGGATGGGCAGCAGCGCCGCCGGATTTTGCTTCGGTTTCTTCTCTCTCTGATCCATAAGGAATCCTCCCTTTTCTCCCAAGTTCCTTTTATTTTAGAGGAAAGCTGCCGCCGTGTCAATGAAATTTGTTGAAACAGGGTTAAAAAACTCCCCTTCTGACAGGATGGAGCTGCTTTCACCAATCACGGTCTGATACCCATGAGAGAGCTTGGTGTTAAATTCATCCCACATGGGCCCCTTCGTTGGGGCCAATCAGTGCTGTTACTTCCTTGGCATCCATATTTTATAACGTATTAGGCAGATTATAGAAACCCCAAACATAATTCCCTCTGCTGCTGGTACAGCCAGCCATATCCCTGTTACGTCCCAAATGCTGGGGAGCAGCAAAATGCCTCCGGCCAGCAGGCCAAATGTCCGCAAAAAGGAAAGAACCGCAGATATTCTTCCGTTTGACAACGCAGTGAACATTGCAGATGTGAAATTGTTTAAGCCACAGAATAGAAAGCTGTATGAGAAGATCCTAAAGCCATTCGCCGCAATTTGATAGACTTCTGAGGCATCATCCGCAAACAACAGCACAATATAGGGACCGCCAAACATGGAAACCGCAAAAACGAGTGCCGATGCCGCCATGATAAACCGTATACTGATGGTAAAAACCCTTTTTTGCTGAATAGCATTGCCGCTGCCATAGTTAAATCCGATGATAGGCGCTACTCCTATAGAGTAACCGATATACAGCGTGTTCAGCAGAAACTGGGAGTAAATGATAATGGTGATTGCTGCAACTCCATCCTCTCCCAACAGGTTCATCATCGTGCGGTTGAACAGAAATGTTGTGACAGCCGTTGCCAGCTGGCCTACCATTTCAGATGAGCCGTTAAAACAGCTCTCCCCGATCACCGCCCATTTCAGTTTTGGCCTTGTGAAGGATAGCGCTCTTTGGCTCCGCGCAAAATAGGCCAGCCCGGCAACGGCGGGGATCAGGAAGCCACAGCCTGTCCCCAGCGCCGCTCCCCGGATACCCAGGCCGCAGGGAACAATAAAGATGTAATCCAAAATGATATTCGCCGCGCCCGCCAAAGCAGACAGACCGCAACCCAGACCCGGTTTTCCGGCTGTCACAAAGAGGTTTGAAAACAGCGTCTGCAATATGTTTGCCGGAATAAACAGGAACAGCACCATGAGATAGTCTTTACAGTAAGGAAAGAGCAGCTCACTTGCGCCAAGCGCATAAATGATTTTGTCAATCCAGATTATCCCACCCAAAAGGATGAGAAATCCAATCACCGCGCCTGTGAGAATGAGCAGAGTGAAATCTTCCTTCGCCCCCGTGTGATCACCTGCCCCCATTTTTCGGGCGACAATTGCGTTTCCGCCCGCTGCAAGCATTGTCCCCAATCCCACTGTGACATTGAGAATGGGACACACGATGTTGATAGCGGAAAGCGCGTCCGTATTGACAAACTGCGCTACAAAAATTGTGTCCACGATGGTATATAGTCCCATAAAAATCATCATTGCGATGGTGGGAAAAGCGAAGCGCAGGAGCGTTCCTGCGCTCCATTTTTGGTCTAAAATGTTATCATCCATTGTGGCCTTTCTCCCGTTTGGGTGGTAGAATGAGCCGCTGGGTGGGATAGCCAAATTCAGTGAGAAGCTCCGACTCGGCAAAGCCCAGCCGCTTATATTCCTCTCGCTGGCCTGGGTCGGCCTTATCCCCCTCGCGGAACGTGGTGATGTTGATTTCACGGCCTGCAAATAGATTGCGCATCATAAAGTCAAGAAAAGCCCTCTCCACTCCATACCGCCGGTACTGCGGATGTACCGCCAGAAAGTCGATGCTCCCAGTTTGATCTGAATATGCGGCGGCCCCAACCAGGGTCGAGCCGTCCCGCATAATCAGCGCTTGACGCCGTTGAACATACTGCTTGACCCGTTCCAGGTGAGCGCTCTCATCAAGGCAGGGAAAACCGTCAATGACAAGGGTTATAAAATTCATCCAGTCAGGAATATCAGCCAGCGCAGCATAAGAAATCTTCTGTATGATCGTATCAGGAGCAGTTGGATTCCGGTTCAATATAAATTCCAGCTGCAGAGGATAAAAGACTTTATTTTGCCTGTACTCCAGCGGCGTCTGCTTATACATGGACTTAAAGATAGAGCTAAAGGCCTGTTGGCTTTCATATCCGGCAATCAACGCGATTTCTAAGATGGGTTTTTCTGAGAACACCAGCAGCTTTGCCCCTTCGGAAAGCTGCCGGCGCTGGATATAGTCGTGGAGTGTAACCCCAACCACGTCTGTAAACATCCGGTGAAGATGAAATTTGGAATAGCCAATCCCATTTGCAACCGTGTTCAAATCCAATTTTTCGTTGAGGTGGGCTTCAATATAGGAGATCACTGCCGCTACATTCTCAATCTTTTGGCCGTTCATGGTTTCCCCCCTTTCGTTCTCTATTTTAGCAGAATAGATAACGAAGCTTTTCATAATTCTTGCGGCTTTTCTGACCTGGCAATATTCAGCAGCACACGCAAACCCAGCTGCCGCCCACTTTTTCGGTCAACACCGCTCCACGATACCATTCCGCCACTCCCTTGGTGGGGCCCGGCCGGGGCTGCGGTTCATCAGGACGGGCCTTCTCAAAGGTCAGCGTATCGAAATCTCCCTGCTCCTCTCCGCTGATGAGGGCAAAATGCTTTTCAATGCGCCGGCGAGCTTCCTTCCAGCTCCACAATTCCTGTGGCAATTTTCTCCCGAAAGACCCGGTCGTGCTCCACAAAGAGAAGGGTTGGCTGGCACTGCAAAATCAGCTCCTCCAGCTGCATCCGGGAAAACAGGTCGATATAGTTCAGCGGCTCATCCCACACATACAGGTGGGCGCTGCGGCACAGGCTGGCCGCCAGCAGCACTTTTTTCTGCTGTCCGGCGCTGTATTCCCCCATGTCTCGGGAAAAGAGGGCCCGGGAGAAGTCCAGCTTGCGCAGGAGGGTCAGGAATTTAGTCAGGTCCAGGCCCTGCCCCTCCGCCCAGGCCGCCGGCTCCCCCCGCAGGTGGTCCGCTTTCTGGGGGACATAGGAGATGACCAGTCCGGAGGCCCGCTGGAGGGTCCCGGTGTGGGGAACCCCCTCCCCCAGGATCAGCCGGAGGAGGCTGGTCTTCCCCGAACCATTTCCCCCATCCAGACAGAGGCGGTCCCCCTGGCGCAGAGTCAAGCGGATGGGTGTTCCTCTCATGCCCGGGTAGGTGATAGACAGCTCCCGTCCCTCCAGCAGGCGGTCGCTGTGGTAGACCAGCGGGGTCAGCTTCAATGTGTCCGCCCGCTCAATGTCCTTCAGAAGGCCCGCCTTCTCTTGAATCGCCCGGTCCGCTCTGCGCTCAATATTTTTCCGCTGCTGCTGTCCCTTGCGGGATTTTTCCCCTAAATAGGGTCTGAGGCCGTGTTTGACAATTCCGCTCTGAGAAATGCCCACCTTGGCCCGCTCCACCGCGTCCGCCTTCTGCTTCCGGTCGGCGGCGGCCTGTTCCAGCCGGCGGATCTCCCCCTTCAGCTTCTCGTTCTGGGCCGCCTCCCCCCGGTCCCGGTCCTCCTTGTCCCGGAACCAGCTGGAGAAGGTCCCCCGCACCAGCTCCGGGCCGGTGGGGTTCAGGGCCAGAATGTGGTCCACACAGCTGTCCAGAAAGGCCCGGTCGTGGGAGACCAGCAGAAAGCCCCGGTCCAACCCTCGCAGATAGTCCGCCACCAGTGCACGGCCCGGTCCGTCCAGGTGATTGGTGGGCTCGTCGATCATGGGGTAGGCTCCCTCGTCCAGGAAGAGGGCGGCCAGCAGAGCCCGGGTCTGCTCCCCGCCGCTGAGAGTCGAGAAGGGCCGTTCCAGCACCTCCTCCTCCAGTCCCAGCTTGGACAGCTCCCAGCTCAGCCGCCACTCCTCCTCCGGGGGCACCCCCTCCAGAAGAATGTCCATCGTCCGCCGCGCCGGGTTCTCAACTTGCCTGGGCCAGCGCAGGCACCGCCGCCGCAGGGAGACCGTCCCTCGCCCCTCCAGCTCCCCCGCCAGCAGGCGCAGCAGCGTGGTCTTGCCCCGTCCGTTGCGCCCCACCAGACCCAGCTTCCAATTGGTGTCCAGCTGGAGGTTTAACCCCTCGAACACCGGGGTGTGGTCTCCAACGTAGGTGAACGATAAATTTTGTATGGTAATTTGAGACATATTGTACCCTCCTGTCATGTGCGCGAAAAAGCCGCAAGAGGGTCCTTCCTCTTGCGGCGGAAGAAGGGCGCAACACGCCCCATATGAGCCGAAAGGGGAAGACTGCGCGTCTCCTCTTGCGAACCCATGACAAGACCGGACTGCTCTCACAGCCCCTGACGTCTATCCTGTCACGGAATCAGCAAGTGGTCTTGCGCATCTTCCCGCCTCCCAACTGTTTTGTTGAGGACAGCATATCACGACTCCCGCAAAATGTCAAGCCCCTCCACATGATCTGTGCGGAGGGGCCTGAACCCCACTGAATGCTGATGCTTACGCCGTCTTCGATCTCCTGAATGGACAAATTCTTGGCGTTCTCCAGGGCTTCCGCATCGGAGAAGGTAACCATGGGCAGACCGCCGTCCTCCAGCCGGGCGGCCTTGGCGGTGCCGTTCCGAACCGCCTCCAGCTGTTCCGCCAGTTCCTCGTCCACATAGACGGCAAACTCGTCGGCGGTGAGTTAGTTCAGCTCCTTGCCGGAGGTCTCCTCCCCGGACTTAGGCAAAATCTCGATGTGTATGCCGTCCTCGGTCTCGGTCTCCTGGACATCATACTCCATCCCATCGTCTGGCTCGTCCGGCTGGACGGTGGTAAACCACTCCTTGTCAAAGCCGCTCTCCTCTATGAATCGCTCCACTGCGGCGGGGTCGGCCTTGCTCTGGTCCAGCGGCAGGGTAAACAGGGCGTGGGGGCCCTCAAAGTCCTCCGCGAAGGAGATGGTCCCGTCCTCCGCCATGGTGAAGGTGTCCCGGCTGGGCACAGTCCCCTGGTAGAAGGCCAGATACACCGTATGGTCGGCGAACATTTCAATGCTCTGAACGTCCAACAGATAGTAGATGATCCCATCCTGCTCCATATTGGAAACGCCGGCATGGAGGGTCCAGTTGTTCACCGACCAGGGAGTATAGCCGGCCACCAGAGGAGTGAAGGTATACTCGTCCAGGGGGAAGTTGTCCCTTTCCAGCGGCGATTGATCCAGACTCTCCAGGATCATCACCGCATAGGTGTGGGCCTTGTCGGCCTGGCTGTTCCAGCGGGACAGGTTCTCCCCCGACACCAGTCCCGCCAGGGTTACACAGAAGTTCTCCGTCTCCACCGACTGGTTGACCTTGATGGCGTCTCCGCTCTCAAAGGCCCGGGCCAGAGTGGGGTCCCCGTGCATTTGGGCCACCTGGGAGGGACTGAGCCACCGGGAGGCGGCATAGGCGGATACGGTAAATAGAGCCACAGCAGCAGCAGCGGCCATTACGCGGACAAAACCCTTCTTCTTCATAGCAATACGCTCCTTTTCTTTCTGGGCCTGCCGGCGCACCAGCTCCTGGGTCCGCTCCTGAAAATCGTCGGACAGGGGCAGCGCGTCCACAGCCTTCTTGTAGTCGTTCCAGTTCATGTGATCTCCTCCTTCAGCAGTGCCCGCAGCCGCTCCCGGCCCCGGGCCAGCCGGGTTCCCACCGTGGCGGCGGGCAGTCCCAGCAGCTTCCCAATCTCCTTGATGGAGTATCCCTCGTAGTAGTGCAGATGGATGACGGCACCGTACTGCTCCGGCAGGGCTCGTACCGCCTGGAGCAGCTCCACACCGGGCTCCGGCGCGGCCATTTGAACCGCCTCCTCCAGAGGGAGCTCCCTCTTTGCCGCTCTCCGGCGGATATCACTGGCACGGTGAAGGGTTGTGCGGATCAACCACGCTTTCTCGTGTCCGGCGTCCCGGAACGAGACGGGAGCGGTCAGCAGCCGCAGAAACACCTCCTGAACCGCGTCCTCCGCGTCGCTGACGCAGGATAGACGGGCGCAGGCCAGGCGAAGCAGCATATCGCTGTACTCCCGCACAAGGCGGCATATGGTCTCTTCGGTACCGGTCGGGACCATGTTCCTCAACTCCCTTCACCCTTAACACGGTACAGCGGGCAGGAATTTTTCACAGTAAATAAAATATTTTCCACAGCACAAAACCGCTGTCCCATTCAGGACAGCGGTCTGTCTTGCTTATTCTGCCAAATCGTGCTGTAATACCCCTGTAAGCGGACGGGGCTCTCTCACTGATTACTTAGTCCCGAAGATCCGGTCGCCGGCGTCGCCCAGGCCGGGGACAATATAGGCGTGGTCGTCCAGCTTCTCGTCCACACCCGCCACGTAGATATCCACGTCGGGGTGGTCGCGCATAATGCACTCAATCCCCTCGGGGGCGGCCAGCACGTTCATCAGCTTGATGTGCTTGCAGCCGTAGCCCTTGATAAAGGTGATGGCGGCGGAGGCGGAGCCGCCGGTGGCCAGCATGGGGTCCAGGATGATGACGTCCCGCTCGGCAATGTCGGCAGGCATCTTGCAGTAGTATTCCACCGGCTTGTGGGTCTCCGGGTCCCGGTACAGCCCGATGTGGCCCACCTTGGCGGAGGGAATCATCTTAATAATGCCGTCCACCATGCCCAGGCCCGCCCGGAGAATGGGGACCACAGCCAGCTTCTTGCCCGCCAGCGTCTTAAAGGTGCCAGTGGTAATGGGGGTTTTGACCTCCACATCCGCCAGGGGCAGGTCCCGGGTGGCCTCATAGCACTCCAGGGCGGCGATCTCCGAGATAATCTCCCGGAACTCCTTAACCCCGGTACGCTCGTCCCGGAGGATGGTCAGCTTGTGCTGAAGCAGCGGGTGGTCCAGAATGTGTACCTTTTCGTTATACATGGCAATGCTCCCCTTCTATTGTAAATTTTGTTCCCGTTCCAGCCGCTCCCGTTCCGCCTGAGACAGCCGGTGGTAGACTGGAACCAGCGCCCCGCCCGGCACCAGCCCGCCGGCGGCAATCACCGTCTCCGCCGCCCGGGCCACTCCCCAGGCGCTTTGCAGCCGCAGGTGGACGGGGGCCAGGGTCATGCCGGAAACTTGGCTGTTCAGGCTATTATAGCACAGCTGGGCCCCGTCGCCAACCACTATTTTTTCCTCCGGGAAGTTTTTCAGCTCCTCCCCCAGCTCCTCCAGGGAGATGGCCCGGTCAGGAGCGCGCCGCTCCAGTTCCTCTCCCCTGGCAAAAAACAGGGCGTTGTATACCTGCCTGCGCCGGGCGTCCATGGCACAGACAATCAGCTTCCCCTGCAAATGGGCCAGGGGCCAGGCCATAGACTCCAGCGTGGAGCAGGGGGCACAGGGCTTTTCCTGCGCCCAGGCCAGCCCCTTGGCCGTGGCCACTCCAATGCGCAGGCCGGTGAAGGACCCGGGCCCGGCGGCCACAGCGATCACATCCACCTTCTCCAGGCTCTCCCCGCAGTTTTTCAGCAGGTCGTGGACCATGGGCAGCAGGGTGCGGCTGTGGGTCAGACCGCTGCTCTGAAAGGACTGGGCCACCAGTGCGCCATCCCGGCACAGGGCAGCGGAACAGGCCGTTGCAGAGGACTCCAGGGCTAAAATATTCACAGGTCCACCCCCTCAATGGTAATCACACGCTGGCTGTGAGACTCCCCCCGGCAAATCCTGACCGGAATCACATCCTCCAGGGCGTCGGCCACGTTCTCACTCCACTCCACCGCGCACACACCCCCTCGGGCCAGGTATTCCTCCCAGCCGATATCAAAGAGCTCGTCAGAGGAGCCCAGACGGTACATATCAAAGTGGAACAGAGGCAGACGGCCCCCTTCATACTCGTTGACAATGGTAAAGGTAGGGCTGGTAACCCGGTCCACAATCCCCAATCCCTGGGCCAGTCCCCGGGTGAAGGCGGTCTTGCCCGCGCCCAGGTCCCCGGTGAAGGCAATGACCGCCCCGGGCTCCAGCCGTTCCCCCAGACGCGCCCCCAGGGCCTCCGTCTCCTCTGCGCTGTTGGTGATATATTCCACCGCCGCTCCCCCGTTCACAGAAAATTTTCAGCTTCTTAAATATTATAGCACAGATGGGGTTTGCCTTTCCACCAAAATGTGATAAAATGTATAGGCTTATTTTTACACAGCCGCAAGTACGAAACAGACCTGCGGAGAGGAAAGAGGTGACGCTGTGTCATTTTTATCCATGCTCTTCTCCCCCATCAAGGAGTTTTTTAAAAAAGGCGACGTCATCCTGCTTGGGTTGTGCCTGGCGGCCAGTATTTTTGGCCTGGCCCTCGTCTTTTCCGCGACCCAATATTTGGGCGAGGGCCGCTGGATGCGCTTTGTCCTGGTCCAGTTCGCCGCCATCGTACTGGGGGTGCTGGCCTATATGCTGCTCACCTTTGTGGATTTTCAGCTCTTCGTAGAAAAGCGGTGGAAGCTGCTGCTAATCTTTAATGTGGTCTTCCTCCTCCTCCTCCTAACCCCTCTGGGGGAGGACTACGATTCGGGTAACCTGAACTGGCTGGTCATCTCCCGGATCATCCCTAAATTTCCCATGGACATCCAGCCCAACGAGATCGTCAAGATCTCCTTCATCCTGCTGCTGGCCCTCCAAATCGTCAAAATCCAGGACCGGGAGCTGGACATCAGCTCGATCCCCTCCGTCCTTCAGATTGGTGGACACACGGTGTTCATGCTGGGGCTGATTGCGGTGATCTGTGGCGACTTTGGTATGTGCGTGATTTATATGATGATCTTCGTCGCTATGGCCTGGGCCGCCGGGGTCAAGCTGCGGTGGTTTGTGCTGGTAGGAGGCGGACTTGTCCTTACGGCGGTGATCCTGTGGCTGTTCTTCCTCCCCGAGACCAGGTGGTGGAACGACTACCGCATTATGCGCTTCCGGGTCGTGTTCGACCACAGCCTGGACCCCAGCGGCTGGGGCTGGCAGCAGGGCCGCGCCATCCTGGCCATCGGCTCCGGGCAGCTGTTCGGACAGGGCTATCTCCAGGGAATCCAGACCCAGGCCGGCAGAAGCGACGCCCTCCCCGCCCGGCACACCGACTTTATCTACGCCGTGTGCGGCGAGGAGCTGGGCATGGTGGGCTGTCTGGTCCTGCTGCTTCTCCTCTCTCTTATCGTCCTGCGGTGTATCTGGGTGGGCCGGCACGCCAACTCCCCCTTCCACGCCTACGTCTGCATGGGCATGGCGGGGATGCTCCTGAGTCAGATCACCTTTAATGTGGGTATGTGCCTCTACATCCTGCCTGTTATGGGCCTGACCCTCCCCTTCATCAGCTACGGCGGATCGTCCATTATAACCCTCTTTGCCGCTATGGGCATTGTCTCCAGTGTCAAGGCCCGCCCCCTTCCAAGCTGGCTGAGAGACCGAAGTCCGGTATAATTCAAATGCGCATAACGAAACCCCCGCCGTCAGGCGGGGGTTTTGCACGTTGCTTATTCGTTGGCGGGCACGTGGATCACGCCCATGGGGCATTCCTTCACGCACAGCTGGCAGCCAACGCACTTCTCCTGGTCGATTTTGGCCAGGAAGTTCTCCACGGTAATGGCCTCCTTGGGGCAGGCCTTGGCGCACTTCATACAGCCGATACAGCCGGCAGTGCAGGCTTTCCGGGTGTCGGCGCCCTTGTCCTTGTTCTGGCACAGGACCACAGGCTTACGCTTGTGCTCGGGCACAATGGAGATAACGGCGTTGGGACAGACGGCGGCACAAGCTCCGCAGCCGGTACACTTGGTACGGTCCACCTTGGCGATGCCGTCCACAATGTGAATGGCGTCGAAGGCGCAGGCCCGGGTACAGTCGCCGTAGCCCAGGCAGCCGAACTTGCACATACCGTCGCCGCCGTAGAGCCCCTTCACGGCCTGGCAGCTCTGGATGCCCTGGAACTCGTACTTCTTGCCCGTCTTATCGCAGGTGCCGGAGCAGGCCACCACGGCCTTCATGGGGACGGAAGCGCCCGCCTCCACGCCCATGATCTCCGCCACCTTGGCGGCGCAGGCGGCCCCGCCGGGGGTACACTTGTTAACGGCGTTGCCCTCCTCCACGATGCTCTTAGCGTAGTCGGCACAGCCGGCACAGCCGCAGGCTCCGCAGTTGGCTCCCGCCAGCACAGCGGTGATCTTCTCGACCCGCTCGTCCACGGGGACATACATGAAGATGGAGGCGGCCACCAGGATCACCGCGCCGATGAGACCGATGACGGTAACCACAATGATTGCCATTAAAATTGGATTCATACTACACTCCCCCTCCTATCAAGCCTTGAAGATGGCGTCCACGATACCACCGAAGCCCATAAAGGACAGGGAGGTAACGGCGGCGGCCACCAGGGTGATGGGCAGGCCCTCGAAGCACTTGGGGGTAACAGCCTGCTCAACCCGCCGGCGCACGCCGGAGAAGAGCACCATAGCCACCAGGAAGCCAATGCCCGCGCCGGCGGCGCAGACGATGGACTCCAGGAAGTCGTAGCCGTTGTCCAGATTCAGGATGGTCACGCCCAGGATGGTGCAGTTGGTGGTGATCAGGGGCAGGTAGACGCCCAGCGCCTTATACAGCGCGGGAATGAACTTCTTCAAAAAGTTCTCCAGCAGCTGGACCAGAATGGCGATAATCAGGATAAAGACGATGGTCTGAAGATAGCCCATGTCCCGGGGGGTGTTCTCCATTCCCTCGGGCACCAGAATCAGCCTGTAGATGGGCCAGGTGGCGGCGGTGGCCATGACCATAACGAAGGTGACGGCCAGAGACATACCTACGGCGCTGTCCAGCTTTTTGGACACCCCCAGGAAGGGACAGATACCCAGGAATTTGGCCAGGACGTAGTTGTCCACCAAAATCATGGTAAAGAAGATGGCAGCAAGTTTCACCATTACGCGTTACCTCCTTCCGCAGCGGCGGCAGCCTTCTTGGGCCGGCTGGTCAGCCAAGTGGCCCCGGCCATCAGAATGCCGAAGACGAAGAATCCGCCGGGGGCGCTGGTCATCAGTGAGAAGGTGTCGATGGACTCAGGGATGACGCGGATGGCAAAGTCGGATCCCAGAGAGGGAATCAGACCGCCTAGACCGGACATCCAGGTGCCTGCACCCAGGATCTCACGGATGGAGCCCATGATGGTCAGGGTGATGGTAAAGCCGATGCCCATACCAATGCCGTCCAGGGCGGAGTCCACCACGCTGTTCTTGGAGGCGAACATCTCGGCCCGGCCCAGGATAATGCAGTTGACCACGATCAGGGGCAGATACACGCCCAGTGCCTTGTCCAGGTCGGGCACATAGGCCTTGACGATCATCTGCACCACCGACACGAAGCCGGCAATGACGGTAATGTAACAGGGGATGCGCACCTGGTCGGGGATAATCTTCCGCAGGGCGGAAATCACGATATTGGAGCACAGCAGCACGAAGGTGGCAGCCAGCCCCATGCCGATGCCGTTGGAGGCCATGGTGGTGACGGCCAGAGTGGGACAGGTGCCCAGGACAAGCCGCAGAACCGGGTTCTCATTGAGAATGCCGTTGGTTAAAATTTTCATTTTACTGTTTTCACTCATCTTGACTCACCTGCCTTTCAAGGATTAACGGCGTTATACGCCTCAATCGCGGAGCTGACCGCCTTGGCCAGCGCACGGCTGGAGATGGTGGCGCCGCTCTCTGCATCGATGGTGCCGCCGTCCTTATTGATCTTCAGCTCTGTGGCGGGCTGGCCCTGGTAACGCTCCCAGTAGGAGGGGGTTCCGGCAACCTTGCTGCCGATGCCCTGGGTCTCGCCCTGCTCGGTCACTTTAATCTGCTTGATGGTCTTCTCCGGTGTGAAGGCCACCATAACGGTCATGGTGCCACCGTAGCCCTTGGCGGTGCTGGTGATGACATAGCCGGTGTCGTTATTGGCCTTAAACACGGCAGTGACATTTTCCACCGCCACATCGGTGATTTCGGTGAAGTCGTCGGCCTCGGGGAGAAGCTCAGAGCGGGCGGCCTTCTCCGCAGCCGCCTTGGCCTCGGCAATAATGGGGGCGGTGGCGCTGTTGGTGGCGGCCAGGGCCCCGGTGATGACGATGCAGATGACGCACAGCACCACGATGGGCTTAAAAACCCTATTCCAATTGCTCATTTCGCCGCCTCCTTTTTCTTCTTG
This sequence comes from Pseudoflavonifractor sp. 60, assembly GCF_009911645.1. Taxonomy (GTDB): domain Bacteria; phylum Bacillota; class Clostridia; order Oscillospirales; family Oscillospiraceae; genus Lawsonibacter. Next base: position 66,493 of record NZ_QWKI01000038.1, on the reverse strand, counting down.
GCAATGCCCAGCTTATCCTGCCGGGTCAGCGCGTCGATGTAGGGCGTGACCAGGTTCATCAGCAGAATGGCAAAGGATACGCCCTCGTTCATGGTGCCGAACTTGCGGATCATCATGGTGACCAGGCCCAGGAAAATACCGGCAATCAGCTTGCCCTTGTCGGTGGTGGGGGAGGTGACATAGTCGGTCGCCATGAAGAAGGCGCCCAGCATCAGACCGCCGGACAGCAGCTGCACAATGGGGTCCATGCCAAAGCACAGGGACAGCACGGCCACGGTAGCCAGATAAGTAACGGGGATCATGGGGCTGATGACCTTGGTGGCAATGAGGTAGATGCCGCCGATGAGAATGGTAATGGCGCAGGTCTCGCCCAGCACGCCGCCGTGGGTCCCCAGCAGCAGGGTCACATAGTTGGCGGAGCCCAGCTCACCGGAGACGGCCAGCGGAGTGGCGGAGGCCAAAGCGTCCACGCCCTGAAGGGGGTAGCTGGCCATTCGGCTGGCGAAGCCCACCGCCAGAGCGATACGGCCCACAATGGCCGGGTTGGCGAAGTTGAAGCCCAGGCCGCCGAAGAGCTGCTTGATGATGACAATGGCGATGAACGCGCCCACAATGGCCATCCAGGGGGGCAGGGTGGCGGGCAGGTTAAAGGCCAGCAGCAGGCCGGTGACCACGGCGGACAGGTCGGCAATGGGGACCTCCCGGCCCATCAGCTTGCAGTAGGCCCACTCAAAGAAGACGCAGGCCGCCACTGTAACGGCAGTGAGGATCAGAGAACTGACCCCAAAAATGATGATCGAGGCAACCAGAGTGGGGACCAGCGCCAGGCACACCCGGCCCATGATCTTCTGGGTGCTGTCCGCGCTGGTAATGTGGGGCGCGGCAGTGACAATCAGCTTGTTACCCATTACTTCTTACCTCCATTCTTCATCATAATCTTGGCCAGGGCGATGGAGGGCGCCAGAGGCCGCTTGGCCGGACAGACAAAGGAGCAGGTGCCACAGCTCATGCACAGGTCGGCGTTGAGCTCGATGAGCAGCTCCACATTGCCGTCGTTGTAGGCCTGCACGATCTCCTTGGCGGACAGACCCAGGGGACAGGCGTTGGTACACCGACCGCAGTGGATACAGTTGGTGGCCTTGGGGATCTGGGCCATCTTCTTGGAGAAGGCCAGCACGGCGTTGTTGTTCTTCAAAATAGGCTGGGACAGGTCGGCGATACAGTTGCCCATCATGGGGCCGCCGTAGAGCACCTTGCCCGGCTCCTCGGTAAAGCCGCCGCAGAAGTCCATCAGCTCCTGCACGGGGGTACCGATGATGACCTCCACGTTCTTGGGCTCCTTAATCACGTCGCCGTCTACTGTGAGACGCTTGGTGGTCAGGGGCATCCCGGTCTTTAAGTACTTGCCCACAAAGGCCACTGAGGTGACATTCATCACCACCACGCCCACGTCGGAGGGCAGGCCGGGGAATGGGACCTCGCGGCCGGTACAGTTCTCAATGAGGACCTTTTCAGCGCCCTGGGGGTAGCGGCAGGGCAGCTCCTTCACCTCCACGCCGGCGGTGGCCACCGACTTCATCTTGGCAATGGCCTCGGGTTTGTTGGCCTCAATCCCGATGATGCACTTGGGGATCTCCAAATACTTCATCACCGCCTGGATGCCGTCCAGGATAAACTGGGTGTCCTCCAGGAAACAGCGGTTGTCCGAGGTGATATAGGGCTCACACTCGGCGCCGTTGATGACCAGAGTGTCGATCTCGTCCAGGTTCTTGGGGGCAAGCTTCACCGCCGTGGGGAAGCCGGCGCCGCCCAGACCCACCAGACCGCTGGCCCGGACGGCGTCCTGGAAGGACTTGAGATCAGTGACGGTGGGGGGCGCCACCGCAGGGTCCACCGTCTGCTTGCCATCGGGAATAATGACCACTGCCGTTTGAGGAGCGCCATTGGGGGCGGTGATGGTGATGATGCCGTCCACCGTGCCGGACACGCCGGAGTGGATGTCGCAGGAGACAAAGCCCCCCGCCTTGCCCACCACAGTGCCCACGCAGACCTGATCGCCCTTCTTCACCTGGGGAGCGGCGGGGGCGCCGATGTGCTGGCCCATAGACAGCACAATCTTGGAGGGCAGCGGCATCTTTACGGTCTCCTGATTGGAAGTCCGCTTTTCGTGGGGGACCTGCGCACCCTGCGCAGATCGTTTGAGAAATTTGCTCATGTAAGTTTTCGACCTCCCTAATAACTTGCTGGGATACCACAGGAACAGCATTCTGCTTTGCCCTCTCCAGTTGCTGTATCTGCGGCTGCCGCGTCCGGCGGGGCCGGACCCACGACAAAACCCGCCGGTCTCTCCCTCTGCTGTTTCCGAAACCGTCGGTCTTGCTGCGTAAGCCTTATGATACACCAGCTTTGGGGAAATTGCAAGATATTTTGGGGGGCTTGTCCCCATTCCCGGCAAATTTTTTCTCTCAATCCCCTGCCTGCCAGGAGAAAGAACGCCAAGCCCCAGGGGGAAGGTGCATGGAGCTTGGGCAGGCGGACTTTCTCCCGTTTTCAGACGAAAAGGCGCGGAGAAATCCTCCGCGCCCTTCCGGTTTCCGCTGTCTCAGCAGCCGCAGCCGTTATTGCAGCCGCAGCCGTTGTTGCAGCCGCAGTTATTGTTGCAGCAGCAGTTATTGTTGCCGCAGCCGCCGCAGCTGAACAGAATGATGATCAGCAGGATGATCCACAGGCAGCTGTTGCCGCCCCAACTGTTATTGCAGCACCCCATTTTGAGTACCTCCTGGTTTTATGAATTTTAAGAGGGCTGTCTGCCGCTCTCATTTCCATCATATGGCCCAGGAGGGAAATGGGTGACCTCCGTTATAAAATTTTCTCGCAGAAGACCCGGAGCATGGTGGCCATCTCCGCCCGGGAGGCCCCCCGCTGGGGATCGGCGTACCGCACCCCGCCCCGGTCCACGCCGCTGAGGATGCCCTGACCTACCGCCCAGGACATGGCCTCCCGGCTCCAGGCGCTGATGCTGGCATAGTCCCCGTAGCCTGACAGATCGCTCCCGGGGGCCATCTCCTTCCCCAGATAGCGGGCGGCATAGTTATAGAGCATGAGCACTGTCTGCTCCCGGGTGATCTCTCCGCCGGGGGTAAAGGCTCCGCCCCCTGTCCCCGAGGCAATACCCTGGCTGGCGCCCCAGACCACGGCGTTGGTGAACCAGCTGCCGTTTGGCACGTCGGTAAAGGAGTTTTCCGCTGCCGGAGCCGGATTGCCCGCCAGACTGTGGAGCACCACCATCAGCATGGCCCGGTTCATGGAGGAACCAGGAGAAAAATGGTTGGCGTCTACTCCAGAGAAGAGCTTGCGCTGGTAGGCGTAATTCACCGGCTCGTAAAACCAATCCCCCTGACTCACATCAAAGAAGGGGGTGTACTGCTCTTTGCCTCCGGTCAGGCTGTAGCTGCCCTGTACCCCAATCGCGGCCTGGCCGGAGCGTACGGTAAGCGCAACCCGGGTCTCCTCCCCCACAACGTACCGGTGGTTGGCCTCCAGCCGCCCCCCGAAGGGGATCTCCGTGCCCGCTGTGACATCCACCACCGCACCGGTGTGGGTCAGATCCGCAGAGCCGTCCATGGGTACAAAACAGCTGCCGGTGGAGAGGGTGATGATCTGTCCATCCGACCAGATACTCCGCTCCAGTGTATTGCTGAACAGCCCGGCAGTAGGATCGGAGGCGCCGCCCAGAAGGGCGTCCAGCTGCTGCTTCGCGCTGGCATAGGTCTCCTCCAGGGCCTGACCGGCGGCCTCCCCCTCGGTCTGGACCGCTTTGGGAATAAAGGTGTCCTGTAAGTAGCGCAGGCCGACCAGCCCATCCTCCGAAGCCGCCGCATAGGCCGCCCCCGCCAGCAGCGAAATGGCGGCAATCAGCCCCAGGGGGCGCAAAAATTTGTTCATAGGTCCTCCTCCGGGTCCTCCCGCTGGGAGATCATGTAGCTCAGCGCCAGGAGGCTGTCGGAAAAGTGGACAGACTCCACCACCACATCCTCCTGGGAACAGGTGATCTCATAGTTGGTAAAATTCCAAATGCCCTTGACGCCGGCACTGACCAGCCGGTCCCCCATCTGCTGGGCGGCGGCGATGGGAACGGTAAGCATCCCTACGTCCACCTTATGTTGAGCAATAAAGTCCTCCAGCTGGTCGGCGTGGTAGACCGGAATCCCGGCGATTGCAGTGCCTACCACCGCAGGGCTGATATCGAAGGCGGCCAGCAGCTGAAAGCCGTTGCTGGAGAAGCGAAAGTTTTGGATGATGGCCCGACCTAAATTGCCCGTGCCCAGTATGACCAGGGTGTGGCCCCGGCTGATGCCCAGAATTTCGCCGATCTCCTCCTTCAAAAGCTCCACCTTATAGCCGTAGCCCTGCTGTCCAAATTCCCCGAAGCAGAACAGGTCCTGGCGAATTTGGGAGGCCGTCAGCCCCATGGACTTGCCCAAGGCGCTGGAGGAGATGCGCACCACCCCTGCCTCCTGGAGCTCCGCCAGTTGGCGGTAGTAGCGGGGAAGACGGCGAATGACCGCTGTGGAGACCTTTGTGTTTCGTTTCATGGATACGCTCCGTTTCCTGCTTTGCTTCCTAGTTTACTCTATCCCGCCCCGGCTGTCAAATTTTTTTGTGGAAAAGCCCCACCGCAGACTTCGGTGGGGCTGTGTGTTTCCTATTTATGGAAGCAGACCGGTGAAAATGTCCTCCAGCGCAATGTCCAGATCGTCATAGAGGCTGCACTGAAAATGAGTGGCTACCTGGGCCCGCTCCTGTTCCGTCATCTTTTCCAATACAAAATCCGGATAAATGGAGTACACCCGGTGGAACACCAGGTCGTTCTCCCTGGACAGATAGATCTCCACAGACCGGTCTGCCGGATTGACAATCCAGTACTCCCGTACGCCGCACCGGGCATAGACCTCCTTCTTATAGCCCCGGTCCCGGTTGGCCGTGCTGGGGGACAGCACCTCCACCACCAGGTCGGGAGCGCCGTGGACGCCGTCGGCCTTGATCTTGTCCCGGTCACAGACCACCATCACATCGGGGACAAAGCAGTCCGTTTCCGTCAGATGCAGGTCGGTGCCGTCGGCAATGGCTGTACAGCGCTTGCCCCGCAAATAGTTCTCGAACAAATGGGCAATGCGGAAGGCAACCCGATTGTGGTTAAACATAGGCCGGGGCGACATGGCAACCACTTCCCCGTGAATCAGCTCCTCTCGGATCTCCTCCTGATAGGCCAGATTGTCGTTCATCCATTTTTCCTCCCTCTGTCTGTAAAATCTGGCTTGATTATATCATAGTTTGGCCTCCAACGCAAGAAAATACCTGCTCTAAGCGCTCTGTCTCACATCATTTTTACAATCTCCTTCTTCAGCCGGGCGATGATCCGCTTCTCCAGCCGGGAGATGTAGGACTGGGAGATGCCCAGCTGGTCGGCCACCTCCTTCTGGGTACACTCCCGCCGCCCGTCCAGACCGAAGCGGAGGGTTATAATATGCCGCTCCCGGTCGTCCAGCCGCTCCATGGCCTGGCGCAGGAGTTGGCGGTCCACGTCCGCCTCCAGGGGCTGCACCACCAGATCCTCGTCGGTGCCCAGGATGTCGGAGAGGAGCAGTTCGTTGCCGTCCCAGTCGGTGTTCAGCGGCTCGTCAAAGGACAGCTCCGTCTTCTGGTTGGCGGTCTTACGCAGGTACATCAGGATTTCGTTCTCAATGCACCGGCTGGCGTAGGTGGCCAGCTTAATGGCCTTGGCGGGCTGGTAGGTGCCCACTGCCTTGATAAGCCCGATGGTGCCGATGGAGATCAGGTCCTCAATATGGATGCCCGTGTTCTCAAACCGGCGGGCGATGTAGGCCACCAGACGCAGGTTGTGCTCAATGAGCTGATTCCGGGCCTCTGGATCCCCTTCCTCCAGGCGGGCGATGAGGGCAGCCTCCTCCTCCCGCTTCAGGGGGGCGGGAAGGGTGTCGCTGCCCCCGATGTACATCACCTTTCCCGGTTGAAGCAGCCCCAGACGGGCCAGGAAGCCCAGCAGCTGGTCCCTTACCTCTATGTAAACTTTGTTCAAGATAACCACCTCATTATTCTTTCAAAAGCCTGACATTCCGTCCAGGGACCCGATCAGCGCCTGATAGCCGCCCCCGTCAGACACCGGCGTGGGGGACAGCGCCACCAGCACGGGACCTCTGCCCTTGCCGTTCACCTCCACCCCATCCGTCCGGACGGCCAGCAGCAGGCCCCGGTCCACTCCCACAGTGCGATAGGGCAGCAGGCGGAAACGGGAGCGCCACTCCCCAGTGCCCAGGCGAGTCAGGCCGGCGGCGGGGTCCCGAAGGTCGGATGGGTTGGGACGGTGGTCCATGGGAAAGAGGGAGGCGGTCCGCTCTCCCTCCGCCACCAGCACCGGAGCGCCGTTCACCGGGTCGGTGAGGGTATTTCCCGTGTCCACCAGAGCGGTCAGGGAGACAGCCCGGTCACCCAGGCGCACCCTGATCCTGGCCAGCTCCCCCGCCGTCCCGGTATGCTGGGCCAGCCGCTGGAACACTAGGGTCAGCACACCGTAGCACACCGCCGCCGACAACAGCACGATTTTCAGGTCCAGGGCGGAGTAAAACACACCCCGGCCCAGGCTCAGCCCCGTGCCGCCCATAAGGCCGATGGCCACCACGCCGCCCCCGAAGGCGCAGGTCAGAGCAAGGAACAAAATCCCCTGTCGCAGCAGGCGGCGGCTGCCCCCGTAGGCGGTGAGGAGCATCAGAGCGGCGGAGGCCAGCCGGCACAGGGGATGGCTGAGAAAGTCGAGCCCTGGCAGGAAGATGGCCACCGCGTACAGCCCGCCCAGGGCCGCCCCCAGGGCAAACCGCCAGCGTCGCAGAGGCTCCCCTGCCAGCCGGGCGGCGGCAAGGAGCAGCAGATAGTCCACAAGGGCGTTGAGGAGAAATAGTGTATCAATGTAGATGACGGTCACAGCGCTCCCCCCCTCCTGGCACGTCCTATTATAAGAGCTTGACCGGAAAAAAGAGGTCTAATCGTTGATAGGGCTTTGTGGCGGATTTTGGAATGGCCCCTTGACGGGGACATATCATCGTGTTATAATATCGTCAGACGATATTTAGGGGCGATGATTGGAGAGGAGGTCCGGCTATGGCGGGACGGGAAAAGGGTCCGCTGACTGAGCCCATGTACTATGTGCTCATGTCCTTCCTGCGCCGGGAGCGGTGCGGCACCGAGATCACCGGATTTGTGGAAGAAAAGACCCAGGGCCGGGTCAAGCTGGGGCCGGGGACCCTCTACACCCTGCTGGCCAAGTTCCAGGAAGAGGGACTTATCGCCGAGACCGGCGTGGACGGCCGCAAGCGGACCTACCGCATTACAGATAAGGGGCTGGCAGTCTTCCAGGAGGAGTTGGAGCGGCTGCGCGCCTGTGTGACAGACGGAGAGGAGGAACGGCAATGAGCAAAACGGTTTGGCGTGTGACCCCGGTAAACGGATATGACATCCCCGGCCTGGAGGGCTGGCTGGAGCGGCAGGCGGCAAAGGGACTGCTCTTTTCCATGACGGCGGGGCCCTTGACCCTGTTTTCCCGGGGCGAGCCCGCCGCCCTCCGCTTCCACCTGGAGCCAGCCCCCAACAAGCCCGACCGGCTGGACCCGGAACTGAACGCCCTCTATGAGCAGGCGGGCTGGCGGTATCTGGGTCTGTTCCGCAGCAGCTTCGCGGTATTTGCCTCGGAACAGCTGGACGCCCAGGCCCACACCGACCCGGAGGTCTGGGACTACGCCCTGCGCCGTTTCTTCCGCCGGAAGCTGCTGGCCGGGCTTGGGCTGCTGGCGCTGAATTTTGTTTTCCTCTCCCTGTACTGGGGGTGCAGCTTCTCCTGGTCCGAGCTGCGGTGGTTTCCCGTAACACTGCTGAGCCGCCAGCCGGTGATTGCCGCCGCTCTGTCCATCCTCGGCCTGGCGCTGACCGACCTGTCCTGGCTGCTGGGGCTGGCCGCTCTGGTCCGGTACCGGAGGGCCCAGAAGTCCTCCGGACACAGCCGCGGTGGCGCTCTGCTGGCGGCGGGGACCCTGATTCTGCTTTTGGTGCTGACAGAGACCCTCTGGCCCATCACCGGCCTGAACCCCCAGCTCCATCCTGCCGACGACTTTGTGACCCTGGCCGACCTGGAGGGGGACGGGCCGGATGTTCAGGTCAATAGCCAAACCCGGGACTATTACAATTGCGGCTACAACTGCGCCACACTGTTTTTGCCGGAGCGCTGGTCCTTCTGGCAGACCGCCAGACACCGGTGGGTCAACGGCGCCGCCGACCCCACCGTCCCCGCCCTGAAGCTGCAAATCTACCGCTATCCCCTGCCCCTTCTGGCGGGGCAGATGGTCCAGGAGCAGAGCCGCATCCATCACAACGGCGGGACCTATGAGGCGTGCGGCCTGTCCCAGAGACTGGACCAGGTCCTTCTCTCTCTGGACCGGCCTGACCCGGAGAGTGCCTCCCTCCCCACCGCCCGGCTGATCCTCCGCCAGGGGCGGACTGTTCTTCTGGCGGAGTACCGGGGAGACCAGGACCTGCTCCAGTTCCTCCCCCGGTTTGCCCAAGTGATGCGCTCCCTGTAAACTGCCCGCCCTTTGAAAGGAGGTTTTTCCATGAAGAGGAACAAGCTGGTGAAAAAGCCCCTGCCCTGCTCTATTTTTGATATCCAGGGGCTACAGGATTGGCTGGACGGGATGGCCCTCCAGGGGCTGTTTCTGGAGCGGCTGTCCTACCACAACGACCGGGCCTTTTTCCGGCGGGGGGAGCCCCGGCCGGTGCGCTACCGGCTGGACCCGGTGGGAGAACATTGGAACGACGTGGAGCGCAAGGAGAACTACGCCCAGATGGGCTGGGAATTTGTGGACGCCATCCCCCGGACCTTCTACCTTTTCTCCTGTGACGACCCTGAGGTCCCGGAGCTCCACTCCGACCCCGCAACCCTGTCCTACGCCCTGAAAACACTGGTGCGGCGGCAGCGGCAAGACAATATGCTCCTGGTGCTGGCCCCCACGACTCTGCTGGCCTTCTTGCTCCTTGCCAACTGGAACGAGTTCTGCGCCAATCTCCTTCTGTGGGAGCATCCCTTTCAGCCTCTGGTCATCCTGTTCCTGGTGGGGCTGCTTCTGGCGCTGGCCGTCTATGGTATGTACCAGGTTATCCGGCTGAACAAGCTGCGCCGCACCCTGGACGACGGCCTCCCCCTCCAGGCGGGACGGCGGCACTGGCGGCCCAATCTGCCCTATCTGGCCATCTTTCTGCCCGTTACGCTTCTAATCAATCTGCTGAGCAGCCTGGCCATGAATTATGTCGCCATGGAGTTTCTGGACCTGGACCTGTCTGCCCTCTCCCACCCCTGGCCCGGTCTGGCTCAGATGGAGACGGCCCCCCTCCCGGCGCTGCGGCCCGAGCACTACAGCTATATGACCGTCAACCGCTCCCCCGCCGTCCCCGTTCAGGAGCACTACACCGACCGGGGCGCTGGCTTCGGCAAGCCTCTTTTAAAGGTGTGGTACTATCAGGCCGCCTCCCCCTCCGCCGCCCGGCGGCTGTACCATCTGAAGCGAAAGGAGCTGGAGAAGGACCTCAAACACTACAACGACACCTCCAACAGCTCCGAGTCCATCACCGGCCTGACCCCCTTCGTCCCCATGGAGTACCCCGGGCTGGACGTGCTGGAGACCGCCTCCTACCGGTACTCCGGCCTGGACGGCTGGGCCCTCGCCCTGCGGCGGGGAAATGACGTGCTGCTGGTCCGCTGCGCCGGCTCCGCCCCCCTGGAGCGGGGACTGGCCCTGCTGCTGGACGCCCTGGGAGAGGAGGAAGTCCTATGACCGAAAAACACTGGCTGCCCTGCTCCCGCTATGACATTCAGGGCTTACAGAGCTGGCTGGACGAGATGGCCCTTCAGGGGAAGTTCTTCCAGCGCTTCTCCCGGCTCATCGAGTCCGCCCAGTTTGTGACAGACACCCCCTGCCTGGTGCGCTACCGGCTGGACCCGGTGGGCAAGGGTAAACAAGAGGACCTTCCGGACCTTTACGCCCAGATGGGCTGGGCGCTTGTGGACACCCTGCCCCGGATGTATTGTGTCTACTCCTGCCAGGACCCGGACGCCCCGGAGCTCCACTCCGACCCCGCAACCCTGGCCTACGCGCTGAACAGCACCATCCAGCAGCAGACGCGTTTCTGGACCGCCATGACGGCGGCCTCCATCCTGTTTCTGGGCGGGGTCTTCTCTCTGATTGGGAAACGGCTGCTGGAGGAGCTGATTTTGATGGAACAGCCCCGCGACCTGTTCCAATTTGCTTTTTCACTGGCGGTTTTCGTCATCGTCACCATCCGGCCCATTCGGGAAATCCGGCAGCTGGTCAAGGTCCGCCGCACCCTGGCCCCCAAGGCGGGGCGGCGGTGGAACCGGGCCAGAGACCTGAAGGTCTACTTCTGCATCACGGTCCCTCTGCTTCTGGTGCTCTATTTCGCCATTCCCAGCTACCGGCCCCAGGTCTGCGGTCTGGGGGAGGCCCCTCTTTCCCACACCTGGCCCACTCTGGCCCAGCTGGAGGCGGCCGGTCCCCGCCCCCTGGAGGAGGAGCCGGAGGTGGACGGCTATTTGAAGCGCAGTCACTCCTGGCTGGTCCCGGTGCAGGAGTTCCAATCTATGGACTGGAGCCGGACTGTTCGCACAGATCCGGGAGAACTGATTGAGATTCCCCGCCCCTATCCCCTCCAGGTGTATATTCAGTACGACCGGGCCCGCTCCCCGGGAACCGCCCGGCTGGTGTATCAGCTCCGCCGAGACCGGGAGGTGCGGCAGCTGAACGCGGTCCTGTCCTACGACAATCCCCTCAGCCGGGTCTCCGACTTGCAGCCCTTCCAGACCCGGGAGTACCCCGGCCTGGACGCCCTGGAGACGGTCCGTTTCCGCCGGGGCGGCCAGGAGCGCTGGCTGTTCACCGCCCTGCGGGGGAACGACATTCTGGTGGTGGAATATGCCGGCCCCACCGCGCTGGAGAACTGCCTGCCCCTGTTTTTGGAGGCTCTGGGAAAGGAGAATTAAATGTTCTGGAAATATTGGATAACCACTCCGGTGTCCCTGTACGACATTCCGGGGCTAGAGCACTGGCTGGAGGAGCAGGCCAACGCCGGTCTGTTCCCCATCCAGGTCACCGGCGACTTTACCCGCTTCCGCCGGGATGAACACGCCCCCGGAACCCGCTTCCGGCTGGAGGTATCCAACGGGCGGGAACTGGCGGAGCCGGAGCGGCTGGAGCTGTACTGCCAGTCGGGCTGGGAGTACGCGGGCAGGGTTGGCAAGGTCTATTTCCTCTTCTACACCGCCGACCCCCGGGCCCCGGAGCTCCACACCGACCCGGTGACCCGTGGCATCTCCCTGGAGTGGCTGACGGGGCGGGTTCAGCGCGCCCGAAAAAAGCAGCGTATTTTGCATTTCCTCATTTTGGGCCTGTTTATTCTGGCCGGAGTTCTGCTCTGGCGCATGGACCCACGCCGTATCCCCCTATTCCTCTTCGACCTGACCGGAACACCGCTGATTTTTCTGCTTCTCGGCTTCCTGTTTTGGCGGGATGAGGAGCGGGATTGTCACCTGCTGCTGGACCTCCAGCGCTCCCTGGAACTGGGTGTGACCCCCAAGACCCGCCCCCGGCCCCGGTGGAGTCTGCACGCCATCCCCTTCTGGATCACCATTCCGCTGGCCGGGCTTGCCGTTGTTCTGTGGACTGGACAGCTGTTCGGCCTGTACGACTTGCCGCCCAACGCCCCGCTGGAACACTTCTCCCGGCCATACATCCACCTTCAGGATCTGGAGTCGGAGCCCCTGGTCACCTATAAGGAGCTGTTTGGCGAACCGCCCAGAAAACACTCCGGCAGCAGTTGGGGGCAGAACATCGTAACCCGCAAGTTCTCCTTCCTCTCCCCCAGCTATTACACGGTGGAACAGTCCCTGCTCAGTCCGGTGGACCTGGAGTCAAAACAGGGCTACTCCCCGTCTGGTGAACCGGAGTACGTCTACTCCCCCGACCTGGAGGCGGTCTACTTCCACCTGCTCGTCCCCCCGCTGGCCCGCACCATCGCCATGTCCCAGCTGGCCCAATTGGAGCTGATGAATCTGCGCTGGAGCTATGAGGAGCTGTCCCATCCCGAGCTGGACTTTGTGGTAGTGGCCCGGGCGGAGAATCACCCGGAGTGGCAGATGGCCGCCGCGGGCCGGGACGGCCACGTGGTGGCGCTGCTCTATGGAGGACGGGAAAACCTGACGGACCACCTGGACATGCTGGCGGCGGCGCTGAAGTAGAAAGGAGACCTTCCTGTGAAACGTGTCTATCAAATCACCCTGGTATCCCTGTACGACGTCCGGGGTGTGGAGAGCTGGCTGGAGGATATGGCCCTGCGAGGGCTGGCCTTAAAGCGCATCCGGCCTCTGTTTTCCACCTTTGAGGAGGGACCGGCCCGGAAGACCCGCTACCGTGCGGAGCCCTGCCGCCTGTCCTGGGGTGCGGAACCGCCCCAGGCAATGCTGGACCTGTACCGGGACTTCGGCTGGGACTGTGTCTGCCAGACCAACAGTGAGCTGCTCATCTTCTCAACCCAGGACCCGAACGCCCCGGAGCCCCACTCCGACCCGGCGCTCCAGAGTCAGCTCTGGAAAAAGCTGTATAAAGCCCAGCGGCGGAGCTTCCTGAGCCAGCTGGCCGCTCTGTTCGGTCTGCTTTGGTTGCTGTCCATGGTCCTGCTGGCCGAACATATGCCCGTCCACACCTTTCTCACCACTATTGCCCTGCTGATTGTGCTTGAGATGGTCCTGATGATCTTTCTGCTGGCCGCTTCCTGGGCCGATGTGGAGCGGCTGGCCCTTCTGGTCCGCCAGCTGGAACAGAACATCCCCCTGGAGCATCATGCGGTCTACCTCCCCCGCCGGTGGGGACCGGCACTGTTCTACCTGCTCTTTTTTCTCCTTCTCATGGGGATATTTTTCAGCAACATCATCCTGCCCTTCTCCAGGGATTGGCTCCAGCCCCTGGACGCCCTCACCGCCTTTCCCAGGCTGACCCTGGAGTCGCTGGAGGGTGAGAACTACCACCCCAGGACCCTCCAGGAGAGAGGACGGGATTACGCCAACTTCTGCGACCGGGAGCGCTACCCCCTCTGTCCGGAGTACTGGCGGGTTGTCCAGTCCGACCGCATTGAGCCGGAAAACTGGACCCGTCTGGAGCTTGAGTGGTACCGTCTGCCTGGCTGGCTGTCCTTCCTGGCCGCGCCGCTGGCAAAGGAACAGCTGGAGGTCCACATGGGGCTGGACCAGGATATCTGGTGGAGTTCCGGCGAAAACGCCGCCTGGACGGTGGACTACATCCCCTGGGACGGCGTGGACTTCCTGGCCGTGGCCCGCTCGGAGGTGGGCGGCTTTCAGCTGGCCGCCGCATCGGCGGGGAAACGGGCGGTCACCATCCGCTATACCGGCGGCGGAAATCTGGCGGAACACCTGGAGGAAATCGCGGCGATGGTGAGATAGCGAAAGGCGCGGCCAATGGCCGCGCCTAAATATTTAAAATATCTTCCGCCTCTTCCCTGGTATAGCAGCCGTTGAGCACCGCCAGCAGGGCGTTGGCCGACATATGCTCCGGCAGCTCCAGCCGCCTCAGCAGCTCCTGGCGCTTCCGGGCGCTGTCCGCTCCCCCGGAGAGCCCGGCGGCAAACAGGTCCCCCTTGGTCAGCGCCGGCCTCCGCCGCGCCGCCCAAGCATCCCCCTCCAAAAAGGTGGCCCCCGCCCGGCGCAGGACCTTTTCCAGCACCTCCGGGGGCATCCCCTCAACCCCCAGTTTGCCCTCCTTCCCCCGCCGGCGCTTGCGGCGCTCCTTGCCATAGACGTCGGGGATGTAGGCGTGCTTCAAAAATTGGCCCGGGATGACCCCCTTGATCCGGTTTCGGATGACAAAGCCCGCCCCGTCGGAATCGGTGAGCACCACCAGCCCTCGCCGGCGGGCCGCCCGCTCCAGCAGGGCCATCTGTTCCGGGTCCTTGAAAATCTGAAAGCCCCCCGTCTCCAAAATCAGGGTATCCACCACCTGGGACAAGGTGTTTTTGTCGTACCGGCCCTCTACCACAATGGCCTCTCGAATACGCAGCATAGCGGCCCCCTCACCTGGTATTGGCCAGCTCCAGCAGCAGGGCGGTAAGCAGCTCCTGGTCGTCCTGGCCGCTGGATTTCATGGCCATCTCCGTCCTGGCGCAGGCCAGCACCGCCTGGCGGCACCAGGGCAGGGACAGCCGGCGGGCGCTGTTCATCAGCTGATTGGCCGGGTAATTCATCCCCCACAGCCGCGCCACGTAGTCGGCCCCCTTCCCGCTGCTCTGGGCCAGCTGGGCGGAGTAGAACTGGCGCATCTGCTTGCCTAGGGCCCCCATGATCTCCTGGGGCTTCTTCTGCATCTGGTACAGCTCCCCCAGGATGGAGGCCGCCCTGTCATAGTTCTTCTCTCCAATGGCGTCTGCAATTTTGAAGACCACCGCGCTGAGCTGGGGGGTTGCCACCGCCTCCACGTCCGCCCAGGTGATGGAGGGTCCCTTGGCGTAGGCCCCGATTTTCTCGATCTCCTGCCCCAGTTTCTGCATCAGGTCGCCGCACAGAAAGATGAGCTCGCCGCACAGACGGGGCTCAATCTCCTTGCCCAGCGCCCGGAAATGGGCCCGAATCCACTTCACCAGCTGGCCCTGGTCCTGCCGGGCAAAGTTGACCTCGGTCCCCGCCTTCTTCACCGCCCCCGCCAGCTTGGTCCGGGCGTCCGGCTTGTACTCGATAAGGTCATACAGGAACACCAGGCAGCAGTACTCCGGCAGGTGGGACAGAATGCGGACGTACTCCTCCCGGTCGCGCTCCCCCGCCTTGAACAAATCAAAGTCGGTGACCTGCACATAGGTCCGCTCCGCCATCATGGGCAGGCAGTCCACCGCCTCCCCCAGGGCGTGGGGGGACATGTCTTTGGCCCCCAGGTCGTGGCGGTTGAACTCCCCCAGGCCGCCGGTGAGCACCGCCTCCTGGAGCTTGCGCAGGTAGCTGTCCCGCAGATAGGTCTCCTCCCCGTGGAAGATGTACAGCTGTCCCGGCTTCCCCTGGGTCAGGTCCTTTTTCAGCTGGTCAAATCCGGCGGTATCCGGCTTTTTCTTCGGCGGCATCGCTGCTCCTCCTTTATGTGTCTTCCTCTCGTTCCCGTTTCTTCTTTTCTTTTATAAAAGACATAGAGCCCCTTAGCGAATGCGCAGCATGAGCTTAGGGGCTCTTAGTGCCGCGAAGCGGTAAGGAAGCGAAAGAAAATTTTTGAAAAAACTTCGTTTTTTTCTTATCCCTTCAGCTTCACCTCTATGGTGCCATAGAGGTCGGTGCGATATATTTTGGCCCCCGCCTCGTCCAGGCGGAGCAGGGCCTCCCCGTCCGGGTGGCCGTACCGGTTGCCCGCCCCCACCGAGATCAGGGCAAACTCCGGCTTAACCCGCTCCAGCAGCTCCCGGGTACTGGAGGTGGCGGAGCCGTGGTGTCCCGCCACCAGCACCTCAATGTCGGGCAGGTCCGCCCTCTGCACCAGGCGGTGTTCCCCCTCCGCCTCCATATCGCCGGTGATGAGGACGTCCGCCTCTCCCGCCGCGGCCAGCACCGTCAGCCCCAGCTCATTGGCCGTCCCTTCCTCCAGCACGGGCGGGAGAAGGGTTATTTGACAGTCTTCCCCGCTGTCAACGGTCCTCTCCCCTCGGATGAAGGATACGGGTATCTCCCGCGCCTGGGCCGCAGCTAAAATCTCCGCCCGCAGCGGGCTGTCCGCCTCCACATCGGGCAGAGCGATTTCCCGGACCGAAATCCGCTCCAGCAGCTGTCCAATCCCGTTGGCGTGGTCGGCGTGGTAGTGGGACACCACCAGCAGGTCAATCCCGCCCAGCCCCAGGGACTGGAGGTAGTCGGCGGTCGTCTTCCCGGGTCCCTCCCGGCTGTCGCCGCCGCAGTCTACCAGGGTCAGGAAGACCCCTGTGCGCACCAGAACGCTCTGCCCCTGGCCCACGTCCAACACCGTGACTCCCAAGTCGCCCCAGAAAAAGGCGGCCCGGGTCAGGGCGATTGCCGCCCCCAGCGCTACAGCTCCGGCGGCAACGGGCATCCACACCGGACGCCGCCCCTTCATCCGCACCGAGACCAGCAGCAGGGCGTACACCAGCACCAGCCAGGCCCGGCAGTAGATGGAGTTCAGGGACAGGGCCGCCAGATCAGATCCGGCCAGCAGCGCCACAACCCACTGGAGGTAGCGGGCCAGGGCGGTAAAGGGAATCGCCAGGACCGCCGCCCCCGCCAGCCAAAGGTTGGCCAGTACTCCCACCGCCATGCCCCCCAGAAACAGGTAGCCAATGGCCCACAGGGTGAGCAGGTTGGACAGGGGCGCAATGAGGGACACCATATTAAAATGGAGGGCCACCAGGGGCACAGTGAGCACCGAGGCCCCCAGGGTTGCGGACAGGTTAGAGACCGCAAACCGCGGTCCTGCCCGCAGCAGCCTCTGCCGCCAGCTTTTGGGCTTCCCCAGCCGGTCCATGTGGAAGCGCCTCAGAAGACCGTCTTGAATCCGGTCCGACACCAGCAAAATCCCCGCTACCGCCGCGAAGGACAGCTGGAGCCCCACGTGGGCGGCGGCAAAGGGATTGGCCGCCAGTAGCAGGAGCAGGGCCAGCGCCAGGGCGGTGGGGCCGTCCCGCTCCCGGCACAGCAGAGGGGCCAGCTGGAGCATCACAATCATCACCGCCGCCCGGAGCACCGAAGGGGTGTTGCCCGCAATCCCGCAGAACAGCGCAGCCCACAGAATGGTCAGCACGGCGGTGCTCCGCTTTCCCCGCCCCAGCAGCCGGGTCAGAACGCCGGACAGGTAGGCCAGGTGCATCCCGGACACCGCCACCGTGTGGCTCAGCCCGGTGCGCTCCAGGGAGGTGGTAAACTCGTCGGTAAGGCTGTCCCGGTTGCCCGTCACCAGGGCCTTCACAAAGCCGGAGACGTCCTCTGGAAAGGCGGCGTCAATGCCGCGCTTCAACGCCCGGGCAGCCCAGGCGGCATAGCAGCGGGGCGGTATCCGCTTCGGGCGCTCCACCTCCAGCCGTCCGTAGGCGGTGGCCCGGAGGAATATGCCCTTGGCGGTGTAGTAGGTGATCTTCTCCCCGGCAAAGGTGCGGTCCCCCAGGGTACAGTGGGCAATGGTCTCGATTTGATCTCCGGGCCGCAGGTCCGCCCCTTGCTGGTCGGTGTAGAGAATGGCGGACAGCGTAACCCCGCCCTCCGTCTCCGCCCGCACCAAAACGGTACAGCCGCCGTAGCTCCCCTCCTGGGGCCAGTCGGACACAGTGGCCCTCAGACGGACCGTTCGGTTGTCCAGCGCCTGGGCGGGCCGGAAAAAAATCACCATGTAGACCGCCGTCCACATAAATCCTGCCGCCAAACCGAATAACATCAACAGGACCCGGGTGCGGCGGTGACCTTTTTTTCGCAGCAGAATCCCCAACACTGCCGCCGCCAGGGCCAGCCCGCCGCCCAGAGGGAGCAGAAAGGCGTCCAGCTGTCCGTAGACGGCGCAGAACACGGCGGCGGCAAAGGAGAAGGCGAAGGTAGCCAGGATACGCAACTGCCCAACCCTCTTTCCGCTTTTCTTCAAGGTTACCATGTGTTCACGAAAAATGCAAGAGAGGCTTCTCCCATCGGAAAGGGGGACGCCCCACTTGCCATTCCCCCGAAACTGTGATAAAATCACTTCACTTTGCAAAAGGAGCTGCCCGCTATGACCGACTATTTTCACCTGAATCTGGACCACAACGCCCTGCTGTCCCTGTCAACCCTGGGGCTGGCCCACCTGGGGGACGGGGTGTATGAGCTGCTGGTCCGCTCCTGGCTGGTGCTCCACGGCAAGGCCAAGGCCAAGGACCTGCACAGGGCCACCATCCAGTACGTGGCCGCCCCCGCCCAGGCGGAGCGGTTCGAAAAACTCCAGCCGCTGCTGACCCAGGAGGAAAACGACGTCTTCCGCCGGGGCCGGAACACCGCCCCCCACTCCATCCCCAAGGCCGCCAGCCGGGCCCAGTACCAGACCGCTACCGGCCTGGAAGCCCTGTTCGGCTGGCTGTACCTCCAGGGCCGGACGGAGCGGCTCAACGAACTTTTTTCTGTGATGATGGAGGAATAAACCATGCCAATTTACAAGACGGAAGAATACGACGCCGTTTTAGCGCGGATCAAGGCGGCAATCCAGAAACAGGACATTCAAATGGGGCCGGTGCTGTCCGAGGAAAAAATCCGTTCCTTTGAGCAAAAACATGGGGTCACCCTGCCCGAGGGCTACCGCCGCTTCCTGGGGGAGGTGGGCGACGGCTGCGAGATGTTCGGCGGCTTTGACCTTCTGACTCTTAAAGCAAAGCGTGAGGTGGAAAACTACGCCCAGCCCTTCCGCTATGAGGAACATTGGGAGGAATGGGACGATCTGGAGGAGGGCGAGGAGCCGCCCTTCGGCAATCCCTTCACCAGCGGAACGCTGGAGCTCATCGACATCGGCTGCGCCCAGACCTTTGAGCTGGTCATCACCGGCCCTTGCCGGGGCGAGGTCTGGCATTTCTGCGAAATGGGCGTCCAGCCCTGCTGCCAGCGCCAGGACTTTTTAGGCTGGTTTGAGCGCTGGCTCACCGACGGGGACGAGGTAGATTATTTCGCCGAGTTTCCTTACTGAAAGGGGCCTCCTGCGTTATGATACTGTATAGACCCGTAGGGGAACAGGAGCTGGCCCTGATTGAGGCCAGCGGCTTCACCCGCTTCCCGCCCCGTCTGCCTGAACAGCCCATCTTCTACCCTGTCCTCAATGAACAGTACGCCACGGAAATTGCCGAAAAGTGGAATACCCGGGACCCATCCTCCGGCTTCCGGGGCTATGTGACCCGGTTTCAGGTGGACGACCACTTCCTGAAAAAATATCCAATCCACACGGTGGGCCGCTCCTACCACCAGGAGCTCTGGATCCCCGCCGAAGGGCTGGACCAGTTCAACTCCCATATCATTGGAGCAATTGAAATCATAAAAACCCTAAATCCCTCTGATAACATATAGAAGCAAAACGCAGTTTTGCGCAAAAGTTCTTTTTCGCTTCCTTTTTCTTTCAAGAAAAAGGAAGAAAATTGGCGAAAGAAGGTAGCCCCCATGCCCTTAGACGCGCTGTGCCTGTCCGGCGTCATCCACGAGCTGAATGCGACCCTGTCCGGAGGGCGGGTTGACAAGATCTACCAGCCCGGACGTGACGAGGTAATTTTTGCTCTGCGCTCCCCCGCGGCGGGGAACGTGCGGCTGCTGCTGTCGGCCAACCCGGCCCATCCCCGGCTCCACCTGACCACCCTGCCCCTGGAAAATCCAGAGAAGCCCCCCATGTTCTGTATGCTGCTGCGCAAGCACCTGTCCGGGGCCCGGCTGCTGGAGCTGGTCCAGACTCCCCTGGAACGGGTCGTGACCCTGCGCTTTGAGGCCCTGAACGAGCTGGGGGACCGGGTAGAGCGCCGCCTGGTGCTGGAGGCCATCAGCCACAAGACCAATCTGGTCCTGCTGGACGGGGAGGGCCGCATTCTGGACTGCATCCGCCACGTGGGGCTGGACGGCGCGGACAAGCTGCTTCTCCAGCGGGAAGACCAGCCCGACGCAGTGCGGTACCGTGTCCTCCAGCCGGGGATGTTCTACCATCTCCCTCCGGGGGTCAACAAGGAAAATCCCTTGACCGCAGACCGGGCACGGCTGGAGGCCCTCCTCTCTGCCGCCCCGGAGGAGGCCCAGGCGGACCGGTGGCTGCTGGACACCTTCGGCGGCCTGTCCCCCCTCGTCTGCCGGGAGCTGGCCCACCGGGCAGGGGGCGCTGCCGACGTGCGGCTCAACCTTCTGGGCCCAGAGGGGCAAGCCCGGCTGTTGGACCAGCTGGAGGCCCTTCGGGAGGCTCCCCGGGTCCCCACCATGATCTCCATGGAGGGCCGGCCCAAGGACTTCACCTTCCTGCCTGTGGGCCAGTATGAGGGAGCCGCCCAGGTGGACCAGTGGCCCGCCTTCTCCCCCCTGCTGGACGCCTTTTTTGAGCAGCGGGAGCGCCAGGACCGGGTGAAGCAGAAGGGCCAGGACCTGATTAAGGCGGTCACCAACGCCCGGGACCGCACCGCCCGTAAAATCGGCAACCAGGAGAAGGAGCTGGCCGCGACCCGAGACCGGGATCGGCTGCGCCAGCTGGGAGACATTCTCACCAGCAGCTTCTACCAGATGGAGAAGGGCATGGCCCGGCTGCGGACGGTGGACTTCTACGACCCTGAAGGCCGGGAGATCGAGATCAAGCTGGACCCCCTCCTCACCCCCCAGCAGAACGCCGCCAAGTACTACAAGGACTATAACCGGGCCAAAAAGGCGGAGGAAATGCTCACCATCCAGCTGGAGAAGGGCCAAAAGGAGCTGGACTACCTGAACAGCGTTCTGGAAACCATCTCCCTGGCCGAGGGGGAGCGGGACCTGGCGGAAATCCGGCAGGAGCTGGCGGACACCGGCTACCTTCGCCGTCCCGGCAAGGCCAAGGACCGGGGCAGGCGGGTTGCCTCCAAGCCCATGGAGTTCCGCTCCACCGCCGGCCTGCGCATCTCCGTGGGCAAAAACAACAGCCAGAACGACCTGCTCACCTGCAAGCTGGCGGGTAAGGGGGACATCTGGTTCCACACTCAGAAGATCCACGGCTCCCACGTCATCTTGTGGACGGAGGGGGGGCAGCCCGACCTGCAAAGCCTGAATGAGGCCGCCATCCTGGCCGCCTGGTTCTCCCAGGGCCGGGACAGCAGCAAGGTGCCGGTGGACTACACCCCCGTCCGGTATGTGAAAAAACCGGGAGGCGCCCGGCCCGGCATGGTGATCTACACCACCTATGAGACCGCTCAGGTGACCCCCGACGGGGAGCTGGCCAAGCGGCTGAGAGTAAAATAAGCACAGCAAGCGGCGGTCTCCGCCGCTTATTTTTTTCATCTCCCTGCCGATATTTCTTATATATCACTGCGAGGGAGGAACCTGCGATGAATGTGGCCCCTGTCTACAATACCAGTCAGCTGGCGCTGATCCGAACCGCCCGCTCCGCCGCCGCTGAGGAACAGCAGTCCCCTGGAGACCAGTCCCAGGACAAGCTGGAGCTCTCCCCGGAGGGCCGTCAGGCTGTATCGGAGCTGGAACCCCGCCAGAGCCGGGAACCCCTGGGGATCAATTGGGACTCCATGTCAAAAGAGGAATTTATCTCCGCGGTTCGGGCACAGCTGGAACAGCAGGAGCTGGAGATCAACTGGAACGCCGCCGTCGACCCGGACGGGCAGATCTGGTGCAAAACCTATTTTGACTCCTATGTCTCCCAGGCGGTCCAGTTCCGGGACACCGCCGTGGGCGCTATCCAGGACTACTACGCCGGCGCCTATCAGGAGGCCCTGCACAGCCCCCTGGGGCGGGACCTGCCCAGCCAGCTGAACTTCATCGCCGGCAAGTACCAGTGCTCCTGGTCTGACTTCTTTGACGCCAGTATGCCGGCCGCTGAGCGGCAGTGGACCTATACCCAGGTGCGGGCTATGCTCACTGGTACCGGCCTGCGGCTCAACGACCCCTATGCGCTGAAGGATATTCACATCCCCACCGTTGAGGAGACCACCAAAACCGCCAAACAGGCCGCTGACAATAAAATCAGCCAGCTGATAAGTCAGTCCAGGGAAACAGGGGGCTAAATCCCTAAACCGGCGCAAATAAGGAAGCATTATTTAATACAGTAAAACAGGGACGCGCCCCATGGCGCGTCCCTGAAATTTAGTTACAGTCCCTGGGCAATCATCGCCTCGGAAATCTTCTTGAAGGCGGCGATATCGTTGCCGGCAATCAGGTCGTCTCCCAGGCCGTATTCCTCAGCGGCAGTGGCGGAGGCGTCGTAGATGGCGCTCATGATCTGGCGCAGCTTGTCGTCCACCTCGTCCCGGGTCCAGTTGTAGCGGATGGAGTTCTGAGCCATCTCCAGGGCGGACACGGCCACACCGCCGGAGCCGGAGGCCTTGGCCCCCGCCGTGAGGATCTTGGGGCTGAGGCGCAGCAGCTTCATAGCCTGGCTGGTGGCGGGCATATTAGCGCCCTCCACGTAGTAGCGCACGTCGTTGGCCAGGATGCTGATGGCGTCCTCCACGTCCAGCTCATTCTGGGTTGCGCAGGGGATCACAATGTCCGTCTTCACCTCCCAGGGCTTCTTGCCGGGGAAGAACTCCACGCCAAACTTGCGGGCATAGGCGGACACCCGGTCGCCGCCGGCGGCGCGCATCTCCAGGAGATAGTCCAGCTTCTCCCTGGTGGTGACGCCCTCGGGATCGTAGACGTAGCCGTCGGGGCCGGAGAGGGTCACTACCTTTGCCCCCAGCTGAGCCGCCTTGCGGCACACGCCCCAGGTCATGTTGCCAAAGCCGGACACGGCAATGGTCTTGCCTTCCAGGGTGTCCCCCTTGCTCTCCACCATTCGGGCCAGGAAGTAGACGGTGCCGGAGCCGGCGGCCTCCAGGCGGACCTTGCTGCCGCCGTAGGTCAGGCCCTTGCCGGTCAGGGCGGAGCTCTCCGCCTTGCCCAGCAGGCGCTTGTACTGACCGTAGAGGTAGCCGATCTCCTTGGCGCCCACGCCGATGTCGCCGGCGGGGATATCGGTGTCCGCGCCGATATAGCGGTACAGGGCATTCATAAAGGACTGGCAGAAGCGCATGATCTCCCGGTCGCTCTTGCCCCGGGGGTCGAAGTCGGAGCCGCCGGAGGCCCCGCCGATGGGCAGGCCGGTGAGGGCGTTCTTATAGGTCTGCTCAAAGCCCAGGAACTTCACCACGCTCTCATTCACCGAGGGGTGGAACCGCAGGCCGCCCTTATAGGGACCGATGGCGCTGTTGAACTGGACCCGGTAGCCGTGGTTGGTGTGGGCATTGCCCTTGTCGTCCACCCAGGGCACCAGGAAGGTGACCATCCGCTCGGGCTCCACCATGCGGGTGAGCAGGTCCAGCTTCTCGTAGCGGGGGTTGTCCAGGGCGGGATCGATCATCTCCAGCCAGGTCTGGACGGATTGGAGGTACTCCGACTCGCCGGGGTACTTCTGACGAAGCCGTTCCAGTACGCGGTAGGCGTAGTTATTCATAGTTTCCCCTCCTTACACCAGGCCGTAGGCCAGCATGGAGTCAGCCACCTTCAGGAAACCCGCAATATTGGCGCCGGCCACCAGGTTGCCCGCCATGCCGTACTGCTCGGCGGCCTGGGAGGCATTGCGGTACAGGTCGGACATGATGGTCTTCAGGCGCTCGTCCACCTCCTCAAAGGTCCAGGAGAAGCGCATGGAGTTCTGGCTCATCTCCAGGGCGGACACGGCCACACCGCCGGCATTGGAGGCCTTGGCGGGGGCGAAGAGCACGCCGGCCTCCTGGAAGGCGTCCATAGCATCGGGGGTGGAGGGCATATTGGCCCCCTCGGCCACGGCGAAGCAGCCGTTCTTAATCAGCGCCTTGGCCCCCTCCAGGGGCAGCTCGTTCTGGGTCGCGCAGGGCAGGGCGATGTCGCAGGGGATGTTCCAGATGCTGACGCAGCCCTCGTGGTACTCCGCGCCGGGCTTGCGGTCCACATACACCTTGATCCGGGCCCGCTCCACCTCTTTCAGCTGCTTGACCAGGTCCAGGTCGATGCCGTCCTTGTCGTAGATATAGCCGTTGGAGTCGGACATGGCCACCACCTTGCCGCCCAGCTGGGTCGCCTTCTCGCAGGCGTAGATGGCCACGTTACCGGAGCCGGAGATGACCACGGTGGCCCCCTCAAAGCTCTTGCCGGCAGCCTTGAGCATATTGTCGGCAAAATAGCACAGGCCGTATCCGGTGGCCTCCTTCCGGGCCAGGGAGCCGCCATAGGTCAGGCCCTTGCCGGTGAGCACGCCGGTGAACTCGTTGCGCAGGCGCTTGTACTGGCCGAAGAGATAGCCAATCTCACGGGCGCCCACGCCGATGTCGCCGGCGGGCACATCGGTGTCGGGGCCGATATACTTAAACAG
Source organism: Pseudoflavonifractor sp. 60 (assembly GCF_009911645.1). GTDB lineage: Bacteria > Bacillota > Clostridia > Oscillospirales > Oscillospiraceae > Lawsonibacter. Next base: position 42,314 of record NZ_QWKI01000038.1, on the reverse strand, counting down.
CTCGTTCATGAAGGACTGGCAGAAGCGCATGACCTCGGCGTCGGACTTGCCGTGGGGGTCGAAGTCGGAGCCGCCCTTGCCGCCGCCGATGGGCAGACCGGTGAGGCTGTTCTTAAAGGTCTGCTCAAAGCCCAGGAACTTGATGATACTCTCATTCACCGAGGGATGGAACCGCAGGCCGCCCTTGTAGGGGCCGATGGCACTGTTGAACTGGACCCGATAGCCCCGGTTCACGTGGATCTCGCCCTTGTCGTCCTCCCAGGGAACTCGGAACTTGATGGTGCGCTCCGGCTCCACCAGGCAGTCCATTACGCCCTCCTTGATGAGCTCAGGCCGGGCATTGGCCACGGGGGCCAGAGAGATCAGCACCTCACGCACCGCCTGGTGAAACTCCAGCTCGCCGGGGTCCCGCTGAATGACACGCTCCATCAATCCGTTCAAATATTCATTCTGAATGCTCATAGCAATTCCTCCCGAAAGTTTTTTCCGTTCCTCTCTAGCGGATTGATATTACCTTACCAAATCTGTTTTTGCAAGTCAATGATTTATTTCTTGCAAAACAAAACTTTGTTTAATGCGTTAAAGCGATAGTCCGTCAGCGAAAGACTTTCGGCATTTTGACGTAAACATTTCCCACGGAATGACAAAAAATCCCTCCGGCCGCCCACCGTATCCCTCCGCTCAGTTTTCCGCTGCACCGGCAATAGGTGGGCGTTTTTTCCTGAACGAAACGGTATTGGGCTGCCGGAGGGCTCAAAGCACTCAGGTGGAAATCAGCCAGGGATAGTGGAGATAGACCAGCCCCAGACCGGTCTCCCGGTGGATCAGACGGTAGAAGTGGAGCTGATCTTCACTGCCGCCCTTCTCCCAAAAATCACCGGGGACGCAGTAAATATTGCAAATTTTGTCGCTGTCCGCCGAAATATAGTACTCCATCACCGACTGGCCGCCTGCGTCCAGCCCCACCAGCTTCCAGCAGTCCGTCCCCTTCATCCGCGCCGCTCCTCCGTCGGCCAGGGTGTACAATTCCACGGAATCGCTGCGGGTGAAGTCCCGGTCCAGCTGACAGTCCCGGAGGAGCTGGGCGCAGTAGGCCTGGGCGAAGGAGTTCTCATACAGCTCCCGCAGCCCCTGGGCGTCAAAGGCCCCCTCCCCGCTCTCGTACTCCTGCAAAATCAGCCGCCCGTCGTTGAGCTGCTCGCTGCACAGCACTACCTTGAAAACGGGGGGGCTGACCTGATACCAGTCCTCTTCCGCCAGCTCCTCCAGCAGCGCCCCCAAATCTGTGATGGTATCCCCCGCCCCGCAGAAGGGCAGGATCACCAGATAGGTCCCCGAGGTGTCCCAGCTGGCCAGGTTCTGGTTCCGGTTCATCAGGTCCACATCGTGGAGATTGTGAGCTTCGGCGAAGTCCTCCATGGCCCACAGGACCCTCATGTCGGAGTAATTGGTGGTGTAGCCCGGCCTGTCCGCCTCAATGTCCCGCGCCCCGTCAGGGCCGGCTAAAAAGAGGCGGTTCGGCTCCTCCTTGGGGGAAAACACGTTGTCAAAGCGGCTGGAGGAGGAATTTTCGCTGTAGAGGGAACGGAACTCCACCCCGAAGTCCTCCTCCATCCAGCGGCAGACCTCCGCTCTGGGGTCCCGGGGGGCGGAGAGCCGGTCCATCCCCTGGCGCAGCTCGGGCATGAACAGCATAGAGATACCCGCAGCCAGACACACTGCCGTAACGGCTACAATCCACCGCTCACTTTTCCGGCTGTTGGACATCCCGCTCCGCTCCTGGCCGCCCAAGCGGAGCAACTGCCGGACCACACCGCACACCACGCCAACCGCCAGAATGGACAGGGGGAGCTTCAGCCCCCAGCCCCGGTCCAGACAGAGCCAGGTAAATCCCCCCAGGGCCAACAGCCAGAGCAGTCCCAGCCCCCGGCCCCCCTTGGAGACAGACCTGAGCAGCACAGCGCACACCGCCAGAAGCAGCAGAGGGAAAAACCAGCCCATTGCCAGCAGCGCCATCAGCACGGGGGCCAGCAGCAGACCGCACAGGATACTCCCCACCTTGTTCCATTTCTGCCGCCGCCGCTCCTTCTCCGCCGTTTTCCGGGCAGGGAGGAGCATCTGGTATAAAAACCGCAGCTCTGGCCGGGCGGGGCCCTGCTCAAAGCCGTAGACCTGGTACAACGCCATTTTGACCTCCCGGTCCAGCTCCGGGTGGCTGTCCACAAAGTCCTCCAGGCCGAACACCAGGTCCAGGCTTCCCTTGTTCTGCTGGAACAGGGGGCTCGCAAAAAATTTTCGCCAAGCACGCGGCTCCGCCCCGGCAGTATACATCATCTCAATGGTATGGAGGATGGTCTCGGTGTCCTGCCAGCGCCGCTGGTCCTGATGAAAGCGCCGGCGCAGGTCCTCCTCATAGCGGCTGCGCTGCTGCTGGCGCTGGAGCCGCTCCTGTTCCTTGGCCTTCCGACGCTCCTCCCCCCTGCGGCGGCGCGCCTCGGCCCGCTCCGCCTCCCCCTCGGCAAAGAGACGGTCAAAGTCAAAATCCTGCTCCTCCTCCCGGGGGCGGCGGGGGGACTCCTCCTCTCCCCCCAGGAGCTCGTCATAGTCAAAATCCTGCTCCTCCTCCCGGGGGCGGCGGGGAGGCTCCCCCTCTCCCCCAAGGAGCTGGTCATAGTCAAAATCCCGCTCCTCCTCGCGGGGGCGGCGGGGAGACTCCCCCTCTCCCCCCAGGAGCTGGTCGTAATCGAAATCCCGCTCCTCCTCCCGGGGGCGGCGGGGAGGCTCCCCCTCCCCCCCAAGGAGCTGGTCGTAGTCAAAATCCTCCTCCGGCCGCTCAATTTCCATAATGTCGTCCTCCCGCATTCCAACACGAGAGTGCGGCCTGTCCTCAACCCGGGGGAAGGGCCGGCTGCGCCGGTTTTGCTCCCGGGCTATGCGGCTGGCCAGCTGGTAGGCGGAGTGGAGCCGCTGAAAGCCCTCCGGGTCGTCCTCGGGGTGAGTGGTTTTCAGCTTTTCGGCGTAGGCGTGGCGCACCTCTGACAGGCTGGAGGGACCGGACAGCCCCAACTGACTCCAAGGCCAGCTCATGTCGCCTCCTCCCCGTCTTCATCCGCCAGAGGATTCAAGTCCAGGGGCGGCAGGCCATCCACTCCGATGTACTCCTCTGCCTGGTCAAAAAACTCCGAGACCCGGCGGCTGGCCTTGGCAATGCGCAGGCTCTCCTGGGTCGATAGCTGGATCTGGTACCAGTCCAGCATATAGGCCACCTGGTCCCGCAGCTGCCCCACCGTCATGGCATACAGCCGCTCCCCCCGGGCAATAAGGGTGCGGGGGCCCTCCTGGTCCCTGGGGTGGAGCTTCAGCGCCTCCAGCTCCTTCAGCCGCTGCTCCACCTCCCCCTCCGTCATGCCGGAGCCCTGGAGGACCAGCCGCCCCTTCTGGCCGTCCTTGCCGGTTACGTCCACCTCCAGCAGGCCGTTGATATCGTAGGTAAAGCGCACCTTAACAAACTGGTGGCCCCGGGGCGCGGGGGGCACCGCCAGCTCCACGTGGCCCAAATAGGTGTTGTCGTCGCAGTAGCGCTGCTCCCCCTGGTACACCTTCACATCAATGGCCCGCTGGTTGTCCCGGGCGGTGCAGTAGGTCCCCTCCTTGCTGGAGGGGAGGACGCTGTTGCGCTCAATAATGGGGGACATAAGGCAGCGGTCCGGCTGGGCCTCGTTCAGCACATTGATCCCCAGGGTAAAGGGGCACACATCGGTAAGGACCAGCCCCCGCAGATCCTGAGCCCGGACCTTCATACCGGCGCAGATGCCAGCCCCGATGGCAATGGCGGTATCGGGCCGGGTCCCGGCGGCAGGCTCCTTTTTCAGCGCCTTGGCGATATACCGCCGCACCGCCGGCATATGGCTGGAACCCCCCACCATCACCAACTCGTCCAGCTCATTGGCCCCCATGCCTGCGTCCAGAAATACCTTGCGCACCGGCGCCAGCATCCGCTGGAACAGGGAGCTGCTCTTGCGGATCACCCACTCGTGGGTCAGGGGCAGCGAGGCGGAAATCTCCTCGTCGGACACCGCCATAATCACCGGCTCCTGGTGGGTAAGGGCCATTTTACAGGTCTCCGCCTGGCGGATGAGAGACTCCTGCCGCGGACGGGACAGAGTATCAAAATTCAGGCCGCAGTCCTGGCAGAAGCCCCGGGCAATGAACTCGTCAAAGTCCCGGCCCCCCAGGAAGTTGTCTCCGCTGACGGCGGTGACGCTGACCACGTTGTCAAAGCGCTCCACCAGGGAGACGTCCAACGTTCCGCCCCCCAGGTCGAAGACCAGACACACCTTGTCCTCCTCCCCCTCGCCGATGTGACCGGCCACCGCCGCCGCAGAGGGCTCGTTCACCAGACGGTCCACCGTCAGCCCCGCCAGCGCACCAGCCCGCTTAGTGGCGGCGCGCTGGGCCTCGGCAAAGTAAGCGGGGACGCTGACCACCGCCTCGTCCACCACCTCGCCCAGGTAGGCCTCCGCGTCCTCCCGCAGCCGGCGCAGCACAAAGGAGGACAGTTCTTCTGCCGTGAAGCTCTGGCCCCCCAGCTCAAACCGGCGGCTGGTGCCCATGGCCCGCTTGAAGCAGGCGGCGGTACACTCCGGATGGGTTATCAGCCGCTCCCGGGCCGCCGCCCCCACCAAAATAGTCCCGTCCTCGTCCACGCTGACCACGCTGGGGGTCAGGTACTCCCTGGCGGCGTTGGGGATCAGTTCGCTCTTCCCGTTGCGCCATACCGCCGCCAGGCTGTTCGTCGTGCCTAAGTCAATGCCAATAATGGCCATAGCCCTCACCTGCTCTCGCAAAGATTTTTCCCTATTATAATTCTTCTCCGGGGAAAAATCAACCGTCCCGCCTGCATGGAGGAGCGGGACGGGCGGCTCAGGGGATCACCTGATTGCCAGCGTGAAAACCGGCTCTCCCGGCAAAATGCCGAAAATAAACTTTTATTTCCCAGGCGGATTGACAAATCAGACGGACATGATATAATGGACTAAATCAGTACTGTTTCAAGGCAGCATTTTAAATAAAGCATAGAGGAGGACGAATTTGCATGTTGTATCAAACCCTACAGGAGCATGAGGAGCTGCGCGCCAAGGTAAGGGAATTTGCCGAGACTGAGGTAAAGCCCATCGCCTTCATGCTGGACCAAAACAACCAGTTCCCCACTGAGGTGGTCAAGAAGATGGGCGAGCTGGGCATCATGGGCCTGCCCTACGACAAGGAGTACGGCGGGGCCGGGGCGGACGCCCTGAGCTATGCCATCGCCGTGGAGGAGCTGGCCCGGGTTGACGGCGGCGTGGGCGTGATCCTGTCGGCCCACACCTCGCTGGGCACCTACCCCATCTACGCCTTCGGCAATGAGGAGCAAAAGAAAAAGTATCTGCCTGACCTGTGCTCCGGCAGAAAGGTGGGCGCCTTCGGCCTCACCGAGCCCAACGCCGGTTCCGACGCAGGCGGCACCGAGACCACCGCCGAGGACATGGGGGACCACTACCTCCTCAACGGCGAGAAGATCTTCATCACCAACGGCGGTCAGGCCGACACCTACGTGGTCTTCGCCGTCACAACCCCCGGCATCGGGACTCGGGGCATCTCCGCCCTCATCGTGGAAAAGGGCTGGGAGGGCTTCACCTTTGAGGAGCACTATGACAAGATGGGCATCCGCTCCTCCGCCACCTGCCAGCTGAACTTCAACAATGTGAAGGTCCCCAAGGAGAACCTGCTGGGCAAGGAGGGCCAGGGCTTTAAGATCGCAATGGCGACCCTGGACGGCGGTCGCATCGGCATCGCGGCCCAGGCGCTGGGCATCGCGCAGGGGGCCTACGAGGCCGCCGTGGAGTACTCCAAGGAGCGCGTCCAGTTCGGCAAGCCCATCTGCCAGCAGCAAAACGTGGCCTTCAAGATTGCCGACATGGCCACCAAGCTGCGCTGCGCCCGGTTCCTGGTGTACTCCGCCGCCGAGCTGAAGCAGGCCCACGCCCCCTACGGCATGGAGTCGGCTATGGCCAAGCAGTACGCCTCTGACATCGCCCTGGAGGTCACCAACGATGCCCTTCAGATCTTCGGCGGCTGCGGCTACATCAAGGGCATGGAGGTGGAACGGTTCTACCGGGACGCCAAGATCACCACTATCTACGAGGGCACCAACGAAATCCAGCGGGTGGTCATCGCCTCCCACATCCTGGGCAGGGCGGCCAAGGAGGCCCCCTCCGCCGCTGCGGCTGGTCCTCGCGGTCCCGAGACGGGCGCCCGGAAGCGGCTCATCCTCAAGGAGGGCACCGTCTAGGAGAAGGTGGAGGCCCTGGTGGCCAACTTGAAGAAGGACGGCCACGACTTCACTGTGGGCATCCCCATGGACACCCCCATCACTCAGGCCGAACGGGTCGTCTCCGCCGGTCAGGGCATCGGGGCCAAGGAAAACATGAAGCTCATCGAAGACCTGGCCAAGGCCGCCGGCGCGGCAATTGGCTCCAGCCGTCCCGTGGCCGAGACCCTGAAATATGTGCCCATCAACCGCTATGTGGGTATGTCTGGCCAGAAGTTCAAGGGCAACCTGTACATCGCCTGCGGCATCTCCGGGGCCATCCAGCACCTGAAAGGCATCAAGGACGCCTCCTGCATTGTGGCCATCAACACCAACCCCAATGCGAAGATCTTCAAGAACTGCGACTACGGCATTGTGGGCGACGTGCTGGAGATTTTGCCCCTGCTCACCAAGGCGCTGGACACCGGCGAGAAGCTCCCCGCCCCGCCCATGACCAAGATGAAACGAATGGCCCCCAAGAAGGTCTACCAGCCCCGGAAGCTCTACATCTGCAACGGCTGCGGCCACGAGTACGACCCCATGCAGGGCGACCCCGAAAACGAGGTGAAGCCCGGCACCGCCTTCAAGGACCTGCCCGAGGGCTGGACCTGCCCCCACTGCGGCGAGACCGTGGACGCGTTCATCGAAGTTGAGGAGTAACCGGACATGAGACTAGAACGAGAAAAAATCATTGCCGCCTGTCAGCCCAGCCTGCTGCCTTGCGTTCATATCACGCCGGAGCCCGGGAAAGCCGCAGGTCCGGCGGACAGCAAATTTGGCGGGACATTTTACCTCCCCGCCGGGGCCGAAGCGCCGGAGATGGAGTTCCTCGCGCAGATCAATTTGGCCCAAGTCCCGCCGCTGGAGGGTTTCCCGGATAGGGGCCTGCTGCAATTCTTCCTCTGCACGGAGGAGGAGAAGTTTGAGTCTTTCTATGAAGACGGCTGCACATGGAAACAGGACGCCGGGTTCTTTCAGGTCCGCTATTATTCGGAAGTTCCCGAGGATGTTCCCGCCTGCGAAAATACCGTGCCAGAAGCGCGTTGGCGCATAGATTCCCCCGAGGGCGGCATGGAATTTGAACCGGCGGAGGAGATCGCCACACTTTCTATGGCGGAGGACGGCGGTTTTGCCATCGACCTGGGTTTTGAGTTTTTGGAGGACGCGCTGACGCCTATTTTCCAGGCCGCAGGGGAGGAAGATGAGGACGGCGAAGAGGAAGAGGGTGTCTACGACCTGGAGAACAGCTACGAGGATACGGATCAATTTTTCTGTGATTTCGGCAACTGGGGGTTCAAGCTGGGAGGCCATCCGTCCCTGCGGCAGGGAGAGTTCCGACTGGACGGCGAGGACCTGAGCGACTATACCAAGCTGCTGTTTCAATACGACCTGACACCACCCGATGACGCGTCCGACCTGGAAATGGACACCTTCTGCTTCTTCATCAAGCCCGAGGACTTGAAGGCCCGCCGCTTTGACGATATTTTGATGGTCCACCACAACTGCTATTAAACAACAAGGAGGAAACTCTATATGTACAATTACCGCATGGTCACCGACGACCTGTACTGGGTAGGCGCGGACGAGCACCGGCTGGCCCTGTTTGAGAACATCCACCCCCTGTACCACGGCGTCTCCTACAACGCCTACGTCCTGCTGGACGAGAAGACCGTCCTCTTTGACACCGCCGACTGGGCGGTGGGGCGGCAGTTCATTGCCAACGTGAAGGCGGTGCTCAATGGCCGCCCCCTGGACTACCTGGTCATCAACCACGTGGAACCCGACCACGCCGCCTCTATTGAGGAGATCCTCCTGCGCTGGCCCCAGGTGAAGATCATCACAACCCCCAAGGCGGTGACTCTACTCAACCAGTTCGGCTTCGGCCTGGACCCCAACGCCATTGAGGAGGTGGCCGAGGGGGATACCAAGTGCTTCGGCAAGCACACAGTGGCTTTCGTCTACGCCCCCATGGTCCACTGGCCTGAGGCCATGGTCACCTTCGACACCACCAACGGCGTTCTCTTCTCCGCCGACGCCTTCGGCTCCTTCCGCTCTCTGGACGGCAAGCTGTTCGCCGACGAGTTCGACTTCGACCGGGAGTGGATTGACGACGCCCGCCGGTACTACACCAACATTGTGGGCAAGTACGGCCCTCAGGTGGTGGCCCTGCTGAACAAGGCAGCAAATATCGTGGGTCTGGACAACATCAAGTACCTGTGCCCCCTCCACGGTCCGGTGTGGCGCAAGGACCTGGGCTACATTATTGACAAGTACACCCACTGGGCCACCTACGAGCCCGAGGAGAAGGGCGTGATGATTGTCTACGCCTCCATGTACGGCAACACTGAGGCCGCCGCCGAAGTGCTGGCCGCCAAGCTCACCGCCCGTGGGGTCACCAACACCCGGCTGTATGACGTTTCCTCGACCCACGTCAGCTACCTGATCTCCGACCTGTTCAAGTACAGCCACCTGGTGCTGGCCTCCGTCACCTACAACCTGGGCATCTTCCCGCCCATGCACAACTTCCTGATGGACATGAAAGCCCTCAACCTGCAAAAGCGCACCGTGGCCATTATGGGCAGCGGCTCCTGGGCCCCCCGCTCCGGTGCGCTGATGAAGGAGGAGATCGAGCGTCTGAAGAACATGACCGTTCTGGACGAGGAGATGACGGTCACCTCCTCCCTGAAGGCGGACAACGAGTCGGAAATCGACGCCTTGGCCGACGCCATTGCCGCCTCTGTCAAGGGCGAGACCAAGTAAACTCTACTGCCCTCCAAGCAGACGCCCCCAGGCGTCTGCTTTTCAATAAACCCCACAAAAAACGCGCGCTGGCCAGCCAGCGCGCGCTTTTATGGGGTCTCTTATTATTTCATCTGAGGGTGGTACTGGGGACAGGTACACTTCTTCCACTTCAGCCCGCTGCCGCAGGGGCAGGGGTCGTTGCGGCCAATCTTGATGACCTTCTTCACCGGCTGCTTTTTCACGGTACCGTCTCCTGCTCCGCTCTCGCTGGTGACCTTGGCAACTCGCTCCCGCTTGACCTCCTCGTTCTGGCGCAGGCGGACGGAGAACAGCCGCCGCAGGGTCTCCTCCTGGATGGCCGCCACCATGGACTCGAACATCTCGTAGCCCTCTTCCTTATAGGCCACCACGGGGTCGCTCTGGGCCAGCGCCCGCAGGCCGATGCCCTGGCGCAGCTCGGTCATGGCGTCGATGTGGTCCATCCAGTACTCGTCCACGACCCGGAGCATGATAACCCGCTCCAGCTCCCGCATGATGGGGGAGGTGATCTCCCGCTCCTTGCGCTGGTAGGTCTCCACCGCCTTCTCCAGCACCAGCTGGGTCAGGCCCTCGGCGTCGTACTGAGCCAGCTCCTCCGCGGTGGGGTGGAGCTCGCCATGCTGGATGAACATGGTGCGGAAATGGGCGATGGACTCCTGGAAGGACTCCTCGTCCATGTGCTTCTGCTCGCCCATGTGGCCCTGGATGGCATTGGAAATCATGTTGCGCAGCATGGTCTGGATGGAGCCCTGAATGTCCTCCCCGTCCAGCACCTGGCGGCGCTGCTTGTAGATGATCTCACGCTGGGTATTCATCACGTCGTCGTACTGGAGGACGTTTTTACGGGTCTGGAAATTCCTGGACTCCACCTGCTTCTGGGCGTTCTCAATGGCTCCGGACAGCATCTTGGCGTCGATAGGGGTATCCTCGTCCACACCCAGCTTCTCCATCAGGTTATAAACCCGCTCAGAGCCAAAGAGGCGCATGATGTCGTCCTCCAGGGACAGGAAGAACCGGGTCTCGCCGGGGTCGCCCTGACGGCCCGCACGGCCCCGCAGCTGGTTGTCAATGCGCCGGGACTCGTGGCGCTCGGTGCCCAGGATGAACAGTCCGCCCACGGACCGGACCTTGTCGGCCTCCTCCTGGATCTCTGCTTTGTACTTGGCCTCCGCCTCGGAGAACTTCTTTCGGGCGTCCAGAATCTCTGGGTTGTCGGTCTCGGCAAAGCCGGTGGCCTCAGCAATGAGCTCGTCCGACATGCCCGCCTTTCGCAGGTCGGCCTTGGCCAAAAACTCGGCGTTGCCCCCAAGCATAATGTCGGTACCGCGGCCCGCCATGTTGGTAGCCACGGTGACCGCCCCGAACTTGCCCGCCTGAGCCACGATCTCCGCTTCCTTCTCGTGGTTCTTGGCGTTCAGAACGTTGTGCGGGATGCCCTTGCGCTTGAGAATGGCAGACAGCTCCTCCGATTTCTCAATGGACACGGTACCCACCAGCACGGGCTGGCCCTTGGTGTGGCAGGCCTCGATCTGCTCCACAATGGCCCGCAGCTTGCCGGGGACATTCTTATATACCACGTCGGGCTGGTCCACACGGGCCAGGGGCTTGTTGGTGGGAATCTCCACAATGTCCAGCTCGTAGATGGTGCCGAACTCCTCCTCCTCGGTGAGGGCGGTGCCCGTCATGCCGGACAGCTTGTCATAGAGGCGGAAGTAGTTCTGGAAGGTGATGGTAGCCAGGGTCTTGGACTCGTTGGCCACCTCGACCCGCTCCTTGGCCTCAATGGCCTGGTGCAGGCCCTCGTTGTACCGCCGGCCAAACATCAGGCGGCCGGTGAACTCGTCCACAATGATGACCTGGCCGTCCTTCACCACATAGTCAATGTCCCGCTTCATCACGCCCCGGGCCTTGATGGCCTGGTTGATGTGGTGGGACAGGGTCGTGTTCTCCATATCCGCCAGGTTCTCCACCTGGAAGGCCTCCTCCGCCTTCTTGATGCCCCGGGCGGTGAGGGTCGCGGTCTTGGCCTTCTCATCCACGATGTAGTCGGCGTCGATGTCCACGTCCTCTTCTTCCTTCTCGTCCACCTTCACGACCCGCTGGCACTTGAGCCGGGAGACGAACTGGTCCACAATGGTGTACAGCTGGGTTGACTTCTCCCCCTGGCCGGAGATAATCAGAGGGGTGCGGGCCTCGTCGATGAGGATGGAGTCCACCTCGTCCACGATGGCAAAGGCGTGGCCCCGCTGGACCAGCTCCTGAGAGTAGATAGCCATATTGTCCCGCAGATAGTCAAAGCCGAACTCGTTGTTGGTGCCGTAGGTGATATCGGCCTGGTAGGCGGCCTTCTTGGCCTCCCCCATGACCCCGTGGATGACCAGACCCACGGTGAGGCCCATAAAGCGGAAGACCTTGCCCATCCACTCGCTGTCGCGCTTGGCCAGGTAGTCGTTGACGGTGACGATGTGGACCCCCTTGCCCGCCAGAGCGTTGAGGTAGGCGGGGAGGGTGGCCACCAGGGTCTTGCCTTCACCGGTCTTCATCTCGGCAATGCGGCCCTGATGGAGGACAATGCCGCCCACCACCTGTACCCGGTAGGGGCGCAGGCCGATGACACGCCAGGCGGCCTCCCGGCAGGCGGCAAAGGCCTCAGGCAGGATATCGTCCAGGGTCGCGCCCTGGGCCAGGCGCTCCTTCAGCTCGGGGGTCTTGGCCTGGAGCTGGGTGTCAGTCAGGGACTTGTACTCCTCCTCCAGGGCGTCCACCTTGTCGGCAATGGGGTAGATGGACTTCAGCTCCCGCTGGGAGGAGGTTCCAAACAGCTTGGTAAACAGGCTCATGGCTATCAAACACCTTTCGGTCGTAATTTATCCGGCAGATTTTTGGACATAATTACACATCTTAATGTATCTTGTAGAGTATACCACACTCTTCCCCGGGAAAAAAGAGCAAATTGTAAACTTTCTTCGAAAAAAAATCTCGTTTGTTGGTTTATATAGCTGAAAATTCCGTGTCCAGTGTATTATTGTCCGCCAGGCGTTGACAAGAATCCATGTTTTATGATAAAGTAAGAGACACAATTGAATCGGGACAGACGAAGCGCCCAGGAAAACGGCCGGAGCAGCCTGCCGAAGGAGTAACACTCTCAGGCGTCCCCCAGGGGATGAGGACTGCGCGCAGATGTCACTCTGGAGAAGCTCGTTTACCGGGTGCCGAAGGTGCAACGCGGCGCAAACCGCGAATCTCTCAGGCAAAAGGACAGAGGAGAAGCCGAAACGGCGGAGCTGCGCTCCGCCGGGACAAGGCATTTCTTTTGGGCTGCGGGCATTTCCGCAGCTCTTTTTCGTTTGTCCAGAGAAAAAGGAGAGAGCGTTTTTATGGAAAAGTTCCTGAAGATTGTCACCGATGTGAACGGCGCGGTCAATAACTTTGTCTGGGGCCCCATTATGCTGGTGCTGCTGGTGGGCACCGGCGTGTTCCTCACCTTCCGCACCGGCTGGATCCAGGTGCGCTGGTTCGGCTACATTATGAAAAATACCGTGGGCTCCCTGTTCAGCAAGAGCGGCAAAAAAGACCACGGCAGCAATCTGTCCCCCTTCCAGGCTGTGACCACCGCTCTGGCGGGCACGGTGGGCACCGGAAACATTGCCGGCGTCACCGGCGCCATCTTCGCCGGCGGTCCGGGGGCGGTGTTCTGGATGTGGCTGTCCGCCTTTTTCGGTATGTGTACCAAGTACTCCGAGATCGCCCTGGCCATGAAATTCCGCAACACCGACGCCAACGGCGTCCACAAGGGCGGCCCCATGTACTACATTGAAAACGGCCTGGGCAAGGGCTGGAAATGGCTGGCCGTCATCTTCGCCATCCTGGGCGGACTGGCCTCCTTTGGTATCGGCAACATCGCCCAGTCCAGCGAGATCGCCGGCGCTCTCAACGGCCTGTTCGGCATTCCCACCCTGGCAGGCGGCATCGTCCTTACCGTGGTGGTGGCCGTTGTGGTCATCGGCGGCGTACAGCGCATCGGTCAGGTCACCTCCCTGCTGGTCCCCTTTATGGCTATTTTCTATATTATTGCCGGTATTCTGGTCATCATCCTGCGCATCACTGAGATTCCCGCCGCCTTCGCTGCCATCTTCTCCAGCGCTTTCAGCCTTGAGGCGGTGGGGGGCGGCATCTTCGGCTACGCCATTATGAGGGCTATGCAGAACGGCTTTGCCCGGGGCGTGTTCTCCAACGAGGCCGGCCTGGGCTCCGCCCCTATCGCCCACGCCGCCTCCTCCACCGAGGAGCCCTGCGAGCAGGCGATCTGGGGTGTGTTTGAGGTATTTATCGACACCATCGTCATCTGCACCATCACCTCTCTGGCCGTGATCCTCTCCGGCGTACTGGACGCAGGAAGCGTGGATGCCTTCGGCACCAAGGGCGCCGCCGCCGTGGCCGCTTTCAACGCCATCCTCCCCGGGACTCTGGGGGGTACCATCATTCAGATCAGCCTGATCTTCTTTGCCCTGTCCACCATCCTCAGCTGGAGCTACTACGGCGAGCGCTGCTGGGGCTATATTTCGGGCGACAACAGGATTTTTGTCACCGTCTATAAGGTCATCTTCGTGCTGTTCTGCATCGTAGGCGCCACCGGCTCCGGCCAGCTGATGTGGGATATCTCCGACACCCTCAACGGCGCTATGGCCATCCCCAACCTGGTAGCTCTGCTGGCCCTGTCCGGCGTAGTGGCCAAAATTACCAAGGACTATTTCCAGCGCAAGAAGTAAAGCTGAAAACACCTTTCCCGCAGCCCCCGGAGGGGCCCGAAGGACACCAGTTCCTGTCGGGCCGCCCCTCCGGGGGCTGCGGGTTTTCTTTCCCTTGCCCTGGACCCCGGGAAGGAGTATAATAGTTCCACTACCAAAACAGGAAGGAGCTGACCGTCATGCCCCAGTATGACCCTTACAAATATACCTATCCCTCCCGCCGCAATGTGGTCTTCGCCAAAAACGGTATGGCCTGCACCTCAGTCCCTCTGGGGGCCCAGGTGGGGCTGGAGGTGCTGAAAGCTGGCGGCAACGCCATGGACGCCGCCGTGGCAATGGCCGCCGGGATGCCCCTGTTTGAGCCCACCGGAAACGGGCTGGGCTCCGACGCCTTCGCCCTGGTGTGGGTCGAGGGGGAAAAGAAGCTCTACGGCCTTAACGCCAGCGGCGTGGCCCCGGCGGGGCTCAGCGCGGAGCTTGTCAAGGGGATGGGCTTTTCAGAGATGCCCAGGGAGGGCTGGCTGCCCACCATGGTCCCTGGAGCCCCCGCTGGCTGGGCGGAGCTGAACCGCCGCTTCGGGTCCAAACCCCTGACCGAGCTCTTCGCCCCCGCTGTTCGCTACGCCCGCCAGGGGGTCCCCGTCCCGGTGAATGTGGCCAGGCAGTGGGCCAAGGACGCCCGGCGGCTGAAACAGGCGATGGAAGAAAATCCTGCCCCCCACGCCTGGTGGCGGCAGTCCTTCCTGAAAGAGGACGGCTCCCCCTATGAGGCGGGGGACCTGTTCCGCTGGGAGGAGTACGCCGCAACCCTGGAGGAGCTGGCCGCCACCGGCTGCGAGAGCTATTACCGGGGGGCTCTGATGGAGAAAATCCTGGCCTTCAGCCGGGAGACCGGGGGGTATTTCTCGGAGGACGACTTCCGCAGCTACCACCCGGAGTGGGTGGAGCCCATTACTGTCAACTACCGGGGCTACACCGTCTGTGAGATCCCCCCCAATGGCCACGGCATCACCGTCCTTATGGCGCTGAACATCCTCAACGGCCTGGAGTTTTCCCAGAATCGGGAGAGCGCGGACACCTACCACAAGATGATGGAGGCCATCAAGCTGGCCTTTGCCGACACCAAAACCTATGTGGCCGACCCCCGGTACATGAAAACCCGGGTTGAGGACCTGTTGTCGGAGGAGTACGCCGCCCGCCGCCGGGCCCTCATAACGGACCGGGCCCTCCTGCCCCAAGCGGGGGCCCCCTCCTGCGGCGGCACCATCTACCTGTGTACTGCCGATTCCCAGGGCAACATGGTCTCCTGGATTCAGAGCAACTACACCACTTTCGGCGCGGGGGTTGCCGTCCCCGGGACGGGCATCTCCTTCCAAAACCGGGGGGCCAACTTCTCCCTGGACCCCAACAGCGACAACTGTCTGGCGGGCGGGAAAAAGTCCTACCACACCATCATCCCCGGCTTCCTGATGAAGGACGGGGAGGCGGTGGGTCCCTTCGGCGTGATGGGTGCCTTTATGCAGCCCCAGGGCCACGTGGAGGTTCTGGTAAACACCATCGACTACCACATGAACCCCCAGGAGGCCCTGGACGCCCCCCGGGTCCAGTGGATCGGCGGAAAGCATATCCAGCTGGAGCGGGAGATCTCCCCGGAAATTGCCAAAGCCTTGGCCGCCATGGGCCACGAGGTGGAGGTCATCGACGACCCCATCGACATGGGCCGGGGCCAGATCATCTGGCGGACGGACAACGGCCTGCTGATCGGCGGCACCGAGCCCCGGTGCGACGGAACCGTGGCGGCGTGGTGAGTAAATACAGTGTTAAATTCGGATTGATTTTTACTCAATATCTTGCTATACTAAAGGGACAAGGGGGTGGCGTTATGCCCAGTATTCGTCCAATTTCCGACTTACGCAACAATGCCAATGAGATTTCTGATTTTTGCCATCAGACTGGTGAGCCTGTCTATATCACACGAAACGGCAGCGGTGATATGGTAGTCGTCAGCATAGAGGAGTATGAGCGCCAATTGGCCTTGATTGATTTATATGGAAAACTGGCGGTGGCGGAGCAGGAGATTGCCTCCGGTGCAGAGGGAGAGGATTTTTTGACCGCTGCCCGCCGGCTGCGGGAGACGGTGCATGGAAGCATATAAGGTCAAACTTTATCCAACGGCAAAACAGGACCTGCAAGATATTATTGAATATCTTAACACACTTTCGCCTGAAACAGCCTTTCAGTATTACGACAGGCTGACAGAGGAGATTGCCAGTTTGTCTCATATGCCTGAGCGCTGTCCCAGACCGCGGGATATGGCGCTGGCCGCCAAGGGCTACCGGTGCTTGACCGTGAAAAACTACATCGTTTTCTATGTGGTCTGCGGCGGCACCGTCCAAATCAGGCGCATCCTATATGGTCGAAGGGACTATGGCAGTATTATCAGATAAGAGGGAAAAATTTATGGAAAAGCGCTATATTGCCGCCCTGGACCAGGGGACCACCAGCAGCCGCTGTATCCTCTTCGACCGGGACCAGAATATTGTGGCTATGGCCCAGAAGGAGTTCACCCAGTTTTACCCAAAACCCGGCTGGGTAGAGCACGACCCCATGGAGATCTGGTCCAGCCAGTACGGCGTCCTCATGGAGGTGCTGGCCCAGAGCGGGGTTGACGTCCGGGAGCTGGCGGGCGTGGGCATCACCAACCAGCGGGAGACCACCATCGTCTGGGACCGGGACACGGGCCGTCCGGTGTACAACGCCATTGTGTGGCAGTGCCGCCGCACCGCGGAGCTGTGCGAGGAGCTGAAGGCCGACCCCGCCTTTGTGGATTACGTGCGGGACCGCACCGGCCTGCTCATCGACGCCTACTTTTCCGCCACCAAAATCAAGTGGATTCTGGACAACGTGCCTGGTGCGAGGGAACAGGCAGAGGCGGGAAAACTCCTCTTCGGCACGGTGGACAGCTGGCTGATCTGGAAGCTCACCGGGGGGAGGACCCACGTTACCGACTGCACCAACGCCAGCCGTACCATGCTGTACAACATCAAGGAGCTGTGCTGGGACGAGGGCATCTGCAAACGGCTGGGCATCCCTAGGAACATACTGCCCCAGGTCCGCTCCTCCAGTGAGATTTACGGCTCTGTGAACATCCAGGGGGTGGAGGTGCCCATCGCCGGCATTGCCGGAGACCAGCAGGCCGCCCTATTCGGTCAGACCTGCTTTGAACCCGGGGAGGCCAAGAACACTTACGGCACCGGCTGCTTCCTGCTGATGAACACCGGCGAGACACCCTGTGTCAGCAAACACGGCCTGATTACCACCATCGCCATCGGCCTGAACGGCAAGGTGACCTACGCCCTGGAGGGGAGCATCTTCGTGGGCGGGGCGGTGGTCCAGTGGCTGCGGGACGAGATGGGGCTCATCTCCGACTCCGCCGACACCGAGTACTTCGCCGAGAAGGTGAAAGACACAGCCGGAGTCTACGTGGTACCCGCCTTCACCGGCCTGGGCGCCCCCCACTGGGACATGAACGCTCGGGGAGCCATCCTGGGGCTGACCCGGGGGGCGGGGCGCAACCACATCATTCGGGCGGCCCTGGAGTCCATCGCCTACCAGACCGCCGACGTCCTCCGGGCTATGGAGGAGGACACCGGCATCCCCCTGCGGGAGCTGCGGGTTGACGGCGGGGCCTCGGCCAACAACTTTTTGATGCAGTTCCAGGCGGACATTGTGGACCGGCCCCTGTCCCGCCCCAAAATTCGGGAGACCACCGCCCTGGGGGCCGCCTGCCTGGCAGGACTGGCCACCGGGGTGTGGTCCGGGCTGGAGGACATCCGGGGACAGTGGACGCTGGACCGGCTGTATCAGCCCAATCTGAAGGCGGCAGAGCGGGAAGCGCTGCTGTCCGGCTGGCGGGACGCGGTCCGCCGGGTTAGGAGTTGTTGATATGGTACAAGAGACAAAGCGGTTTTTATCCTATATCTGCCCCCACTGTATGCAGTCGGTGATTGTGGAGCGGGACCTGTTCTCCCTGGCCGCCGCCCCGGCCCACATCAAGTGCCCCTGCGGCAAGTCGGAGCTGGGGGTCGAGTTTCTCCCCACTCGGGTTCAGCTGACGGTCCCCTGCCTGTTCTGCGGGCGGGAACACACCGTGTCCTGCTCCTCCCGGGCCTTCATCCGGGAAAAAGCCCTGGCCTTCTCCTGCGCCGCCTCCGGGCTGGACTGCTGCTATGTGGGAGAGGAGGGGCCGGTCTATGCCGCCACCGCCCGTCTGGAGCAGGCGATGGACAAGCTGGGGGATGACGCCGCCGAAAGCGGGGCTTTCCTGGACGAGATCGTCATGGAGGAGATCCTGGCTGAGCTGCGGGATATCGCCCGGCGGGGCGGCATCTCCTGCACCTGCGGCAGCCGGCAGTGGGGCTTTGACGTCCATTTCAGCTCTGTGGAGCTGTACTGCCGGGAGTGCGGCGGCAGATACCGCATTCCCGCCGCCACCGCCGACGACATTGACGATCTGTGCTGCAAAACTTCAATTTTAATTCGAGGCGAAGAAAAATGAGTATGTTTTTTGAGTATGAGACCCGCTTAAACGGGCTGGACGTGGACGGACGGGGTCAGTGCAAGGCCTCCGCTCTGCTCAACCACCTGCAAAACGCCGCAACCCTGGCCGCCGAGGACGGGGGCTTCTCCCGTGAGACCCTGGTGGAGCGGTACGGGGTCTTCTGGATGCTGGCCCGGTCCTGGTACCGCCTGTCCCGGCCCCTGCGCTACGAGGACAAGCTGACCGTCCGCACCTGGCACCGGGGCGGCAAGGGGGCCATCATGTACCGGGACTACGACATCCTGGCCAACGGTCAGCCGGTGGGCGAGTCGGTGTCCGCCTGGGTGCTGGCCGACGTCAACAGCCGCAAGCTGGTACGGCTCAGCGCCATCCCCGAATTGACGGGCACCGGCGGCGGGGCGCTGTGCAAGACCATGACCCTGGCCAAGCTGCGCCAGCCCGGCGATTTGACCGAGACGGAGCGCCGCCCCATGCGGTACAGCGATACCGACATGAACGGCCACGTGAACAACACCCGCTACGCCGATTTCGCCTGTGACGCGGTGGGGATGGAGTGCCTGTCTCAGGACCGCTACCTGGCCGAAATGCAGATTGGCTACCTGGCTGAGTGCCGCCCCGGGGAGGTGCTCACCATCCAGACCAGCGGCCTGGGGGACAGCCGGTTTGTCCGGGGAGTTGACGGCACCGGAAAGCCCCGCTTCGAATCCGCTCTGCTCTTCGGCGAGACACCCATTGAGTGAGGAACAGGAGGACCTACCATGCACGAATTGAACGACCCAAAGCGGCTGGCCCAGTGCGCCCGAATCAAGGACATGATCCGGCAGGTGGCCGCCGACCCGGCCCGCAGAGACGACTACTACGCAAAAAATTGGCACCACTGGAAGCTGAGCCCCACCGTCCCTCTGTCCGAGATCGAGGCCTTTGAGAAGCGGGCGAAGATTGAGCTGCCCGAGAACTATGTGTACTACCTGACCCAGGTGGGCGGCGGCGGCGCGTCGCCGGGGACGGGTTTTTCTGACTTCAAACCGGAGTGGGGAGACGATGAAGATCTCCAGGGCATCTCCGAGCAGCTCACCCAGGTGATGACCGAGGCGGAGTGGAAGGAGCGCTACGGCGGCCACCGCCGTGAGGAACCCGGGACCATAATCCTGTGCGGCATGGACATTACCTATGAGGCGCATCTGATTGTCAACGGCCCCCTGCGGGGACACATCGTCTATCTGGACTATGATGGCGATTGCGCACCCATGTGGCCCAAGGGCAGCTCTGACTTTCTGGACTGGAACGAGAATTTTTACGCCGAGCTGCTGGCGGGCTATGAGATCTACCCCACCTGGCAATTCATGTGGCAGGTGCCTGGGAACGCAGAGGCGCTGATCCAGGCCTTTCAGCAGGCGGAGGATTTGGAATATAAAAAGGAAGCGATTTGGAGCTTCTGCAAATTTGAGGCCCTGCCTAAAGCGGCGGAGGCGTTTTTTGCCGGAATCCAGGACCCGGAGCTGAAAAAATGCGTGGAAGATGTGCGGGAGCACTTTCACTAGAAACGGAAAATGGACTGCCGGAGCCGTACATCATTCAGTCAGCTGTAAGGAGGAAACCCGATGACAAAAAAGGAACAGGATGAGGTCAAGGAGGCGCTGACAGCCTTCTTCCTCGACCACGGAATCACAAGCATGAAGGAATTTGAATCCCTGGACGAAGAGACAGGCGCGGAGCTCTATGAGGATTTGAAGGCGGGGATTCTGGAGGTCTTTGACGTTGATCTGCATTTTGTGGATGAGCTGACGGAGGAGATTCTTCCATAAAAGCGGCCTGCTGGCGCGCTTCTGCCTTGACAAGCCCGGAGGCTCAGGGTACAATAGATAAAATATCGAAAAGGAGACGTGGAATTATGGTGAATCAAGACGCCGCCCAGAAGTTTGTGAAGCAGGGCCTCACCTTTGACGACGTACTGCTCATTCCCGCGGCCAGCGACGTGCTGCCCGCCGACATCGACCTGAAGACCCGGCTGACCAAAAAGATCAAGCTGAACATCCCTCTGATGAGCGCGGCCATGGACACAGTAACCGAGTACCGCATGGCCATTGCCATTGCCCGGGAGGGCGGCATCGGCATCATCCACAAGAATATGTCCATCAGCCAGCAGGCCGAGCAGGTGGACATGGTGAAGCGCTCTGAGAACGGCGTCATCACCAACCCCTTCTGGCTGGCCCCCGGCCACACGCTCCAGGAGGCGGACGAGCTGATGGCCAAGTTCCGCATCTCCGGCGTACCCATCTGCGATAACGGCAAGCTCATCGGCATCATCACCAACCGGGACATGAAGTTCGAGACCGACATGACCGTTCTCATCGACCACGTGATGACCAAGGATAACCTGGTCACCGCCCCCGAGGGCACTACCCTGGCTCAGGCCAAGGAGATCCTTCGCCAGCACAAGATCGAGAAGCTGCCCATTGTAGACAACGAGTTCCGCCTGAAGGGCCTGATTACCATCAAGGACATTGAGAAAGCGGAGGTCTACCCCAATTCCGCCCGGGACGAGAAGGGACGCCTGCTGGTGGGCGCCGCCATCGGGGCCACCGCCGACGTGCTGGACCGGGTTGCCGCCCTCACCGACGCGGGGGCCGACGTGCTCACGCTGGACTCCGCCCACGGTCACACCCAGAATGTGCTGGAGACAGTGAAGCGCATTAAGGCCCTGTACCCCGACGTGCAGCTCATCGCCGGCAACGTGGCCACCGCCGAGGGCTGCCGCGCCCTGATTGAGGCGGGGGCCGACTGCGTGAAAATCGGCATCGGTCCCGGCTCCATCTGCACCACCCGCGTGGTGGCCGGTATCGGCGTGCCCCAGATCACCGCCATCTACGACGCTGCCCGGGTTGCCGCCGAGTACGACATCCCCATCATCGCCGACGGCGGCGTGAAGTTCTCCGGCGACATTGCCAAGGCCATTGCGGCGGGCGGCGACGTGGTCATGCTGGGCTCCCTGCTGGCCGGCTGCGAGGAGTCCCCCGGCGAGACCGAAATCTTCCAGGGCCGCTCCTTCAAGGTCTACCGGGGCATGGGCTCCCTGGCCGCCATGAACAAGGGCTCCAAGGACCGCTACTTCCAGGAATCCAACAAGAAGCTGGTCCCCGAGGGAGTGGAGGGCCGCGTCCCCTACAAGGGAGGGGTCAGTGAGACCATCTATCAGCTCATGGGCGGCCTGCGGGCGGGCATGGGCTACACCGGCTGCCACACCATCCCCGAGCTCCAGACCAAGGCCCAGTTCATGCAGATCACTGCCGCCGGCCTGCGTGAGTCCCACCCCCACGATATCTATATCACCAAGGAGGCTCCCAACTACACTGTCAGTCCCAACTGAACAACATAACAAAAGCACTTGGACAAGTACGTCCAGGTGCTTTTGTTGACTGTTCACGGGTATGGGGGACTCAGCGGAGCAAAGACAGACTGCCGGTGAGCCGGCTGGCTTGCAAAATATCTTCCAGTTTGGGAGTCTTCCATTTTCCTCCGGGCTGTGCTATACTGAACCGGACAGATTTCAAGGAGGCGGTTGGATGTTCAAGCTGCTGATTGGCCGGGCGGGCTCCGGCAAGACCACCACGGTGCTGAACCGGCTCTGCCAGTCGGAGGGGGACCAAATCCTGCTGGTACCGGAACAGCAGTCCCACGAGACGGAGCGGGCCCTGTGCGCCACTGGGGGCCCCCAGATCAATCTGCGGGCGGAGGTACTCTCCTTCAGCCGCCTGGCCAACCGCATCTTTCAGCGGGCGGGGGGCCTGGGCGAGGAGGAGCTGGACGCCGGCGGGCGGCTGCTGCTGATGTATCTGGCAGTGCAGAAGATGGCCCCCGGGCTGAAGGTCTATGGCCGGCCCTCCAAGCGCCCCGCCTTCCTCTCTTCCCTGCTGGCCACGGCGGACGAACTGAAGAGCTGCTGCGTCCTGCCGGAGGTGCTGGTCCGGGCGGGGCGGGACGCTCCCGGTCCTGGTGGGGATAAGCTCCTGGATCTGGGGCTGATCCTGGGGGAGTACGACGCCCTCACCGTCCGCACTGCGCTGGACCCCCGGGACCGGCTGACCCGGGCGGCGGAGAAACTGCGGGAGTGCCGCTGGGGAGCGGGACGGGAGATCTGGCTGGACGGCTTTACCGACTTTACCCCCCAGCAGGGGGAGCTGCTGCGCATCCTTATGGGGCAGGCCCACTCCATGACCGTCGCCCTCACCTGCGACCACCTGGAGGAGGACGAGGGGGGGGCGGGTATCTTCTCCCCGGCGCGGAGAACTGCCGCTATGCTGCTGCGGCTGGCCCAGAAGGAGGGGATTCCCTGGGAGGTGGAACACCTTGTCCCCTCCGGCGGCCCCAAAGTGGAGCCCCTGCGCCACCTGGAAAAATTTCTCTTCTCGGAGCAGACCCCCCAAAAAATCCCCTGTGGCGGGGCGGTGGAGCTGTTTCAGGCCTCCACCCTGCGCAGTGAGGTGGAGTGGACCGCCGGGCGCATCCTCCAGCTGGTGCGGGAGGAGGGCTGCCGCTTCCGGGAAATCGGTGTGGCGGCCCGGGACTACGGGGCCTACCGGGACCTGGTGGAGTCGGTCTTCGGGCGCTACGGCGTGCCGATGTTCTCCTCCGCCATGACGGATATTTTGGAAAAACCGGTGCTGGCTCTGGTCACCGCCGCCCTGGAGACGGTGGCGGGGGGCTACCGCTACGACGATGTATTCCGATACTTAAAAACCGGCCTCACCGACCTGTCCCAGGAGGATGTGGACCTGCTGGAGAACTACGTCCTGAAATGGGACATACGGGGCAGCCGCTGGACCCAGAAAAAGGACTGGACCTGGCACCCCAAGGGCTACGGCATGACCTGGGAGGAGGAGGACAGGGTCCTTCTGGCGCAGGCAGACCAGACCCGGCGGCGGGCTGCGGAGCCCCTGGAGACCCTGCGGCAAAACAAGGTCAAGACGGGACGGGGGCAGGCGGTCGCCCTCTACCGCTTTCTGGAGGAGATTGGCCTGCCGGAGCGGCTGAACCAGCGGATGGAGGTGCTGATCCAGCGGGGCAGTCCCGCCCTGGCGGAGGAGTACCGGCAGCTGTGGGACATTCTGTGCGGCGGTCTGGAGCAGTGCGCCCAGCTGCTGGGAGAGACCCCCATGGAGCTGGAGGAGTTTGCCAAGCTGTTCCGGCTGGTGCTCTCCCAGTACGATGTGGGCACCATCCCCGTCTCTCTGGACCGGGTTACCGCTGGAGAGACGACCCGGCAGACCGGCCACCCGGTAAAGGTGCTCTTCCTGCTGGGGGCGGACGACGCCTCTCTGCCCCAGGTGGGGACCGCCCCGGGGCTGCTGTCCGACGACGACCGGGCCCTGCTGGCGGGCTACGGCCTGGAGCTGACCCAGTCCCAGCGGGATCTGCTCTACCGAGAGATGACCACCATCTATCAGATCTGCGCCCGTCCCAGTCAAAAGCTGGCGGTGACCTGGCCCATCCAGGGACCCGGCGGGGAGGAGCGCCGCCCCAGCTTTCTGGTGGACCGGCTGAAGCTGCTCTTTGACGGCCTGGACCCCATTCGGGAGGAGGACCTCCACGGCTCCTTCCGGCTGGAGGCCCCCCTGCCCGCCCTGGAGCAGGCGGGGCGGAACCAGAATGCACGGCGGGCGCTGGAGGGACTGCCGGGCTTTGAGACGCAGGTGGCCCGGCTGGACCGCGCCGCCGCCTGGGAGCGGGGAAAGCTGTCCCGCCCGGCGGTGGACCGGCTCTACGGCAAACGGGTCGCCATGTCCGCCTCCCGGATGGACAAATATAAATCCTGCCACTTCTCCTACTTCATGTGCTACGGCTTAAAGGCGCAGCCCCGCAAGCCCGCCGGCTTCACCGCGCCCGAGTATGGTACCTTTGTCCACGATGTGCTGGAACACGTGCTTCAGGACGAGATGTTCTCCCAGACCACCATCCCTGGGGTTCTGGAGGACGAGGAGGCCCGGAAGAAGAGGCTGCGCCGGCTGACCAGAGA
The DNA here is from genome assembly GCF_009911645.1 of Pseudoflavonifractor sp. 60. Classification (GTDB taxonomy): domain Bacteria; phylum Bacillota; class Clostridia; order Oscillospirales; family Oscillospiraceae; genus Lawsonibacter. Next base: position 17,862 of record NZ_QWKI01000038.1, on the reverse strand, counting down.
GGCGGTGGACCGCTATGTGGAGGAGAAGCTGGGCGGCCTGGAGGGTCAGACCGCCCGGTTCCGCTACCTCTTCCGTCGTCTGCTCCGCTCCGTCCAGGCGGTGGTGGATAACGTAGCCGAAGAGCTGCTGTGCTCCAAGTTCAAGCCCATCTCCTTCGAGCTGGGCTTTGGCGCAAAGGAGGGGCTGCCCCCCGTAGAGCTCACCTTCGGCGACGTGACCATCAGCATCACCGGTTTTGTGGACCGGGTGGACGGCTGGGAGGAGGACGGCCGCCTCCACCTGCGGGTCGTGGACTACAAGACGGGGCGGAAGACCTTCGACATGACCGAGGTGTGGAACGGCCTGGGCCTGCAAATGCTGCTCTACCTCTTCACCCTGGAGAAGGAGGGGGAGAAGTTTTACAGCATCCCTGTGGAGGGGGACGGCGTCCTCTATCTCCCCGCCCGGGAGGCAGTCATTCAGGGCAGCCGGTCCATAAGCGATGAGGAGCTTCAGCGGAAGGTAAACCGGGAGCTGAAGCGCAAGGGTCTGGTGGTGAACGACCGCCGGATTCTGGATGCCATGGAGCCCCAGGTGGAGGGCAGTTACCGTTTCCTGCCCCTGAAGGTGAGCAAGTCCACCGGCAAGATCACCGGCGAGGCGCTGGCCTCCGCAGAGCAGCTGGGCAAGCTGGGCCGGCACATCCAGCGGATTCTGGAGGACATCTGTCAGGAGCTGGCTGCGGGCAACATCGCCGCCGACCCCTTCTGGCGGGGTCCGGAGAAAAATGCCTGCCGCTACTGCGACTACGCCGCCGCCTGCCACTTCGAACCGGGCCGGGGGGGCGACTGCAAGCGCTGGCTGGACAAGATCAGCCCCCAGGAATTTTGGGAACAGGTGGAGAAAGAGACATGACCAATGAACAGAGAGCGGAGAAATTGATCCAAACATATGGATTTGAGTTTGCCGCTATCCCCAAGCAGGAGATCCGCGAATTGATTCAGCGGGAGATTGCCGGCTTTCAGGAGGGCAGCTCAGAGTATATCCGGCTGCTGTGCGGATATCTGTACTGCATTGGAGATGAAACGGATATCCCGCTGCTGGAGCAGGCAAAATATGGGATCAATATGGATGTGGGCTGTATGGTGGATGGAGAGTGGATTGAAAGTTTGAAAAACGGGGGAATTGAGACCGAGTCTGTCAATTCTCGAGAAAATATTGTCCGAAACTTTATTGCCTACTACCAGGACTTTGAAGCGGATGACCAGTGGTAAATAACCCGCTGAACAGAGGGACTAGAGGAGATTTTAATGGAACGCAACAAAAACATACTCATTATTGGCGATATGCCGGGATACGGCAAGATGGGACTGGCGGGGATGCTCCCCATTTTGTCCAACATGGGCCACAGTATTTACAACCTGCCCACCTCCCTGGTGTCCAACAACTTTGACTACGGCAAATTCTCCATGCTGGACACGACCCGGTACATGGAGGAGACCATTCAGGTGTGGAAGGAGCTGGGCTTTCAGTTCGACTGCATCACCACCGGCTTTCTGGCGTCGGCGGCCCAGGTGGACCTGCTCCGGGACTTTATCGACAGCCAGCGGAAGGAGGACTTCCTGGTGGTCACCGACCCCATCATGGGGGACGGAGGTAAGCTGTACAACGGCTCCACCCGGGAGACGGTGGAAAATATGCGCCGCTTGATCGGGGCGGCGGATGTGATTGTCCCCAATCTGACAGAGGGGGAATTTCTGACCGGGCTGTTCCAGGGGGAGGAAAACCTTTCCGCCAGCCAGGTCCGCCAGGTACTGGACGGCCTTCTGCACTGCGGGCCCAAATCTGCGGTCATCACCAGTGGGCGGGAGGCGGAGACGGGCCGGCATGTGGTCTGGGGCTTCGACGGGGACACCGGGGAGTACTTCACCGTCCCCTACCGCTTTATCCGGGCCCACTTCCCCGGCACCGGAGATATCTTCACCTCCCTGCTCACCGGCCAGCTGCTGGAGGGCAGAACCCTGCCTCAGGCGGTGAAAAAGGCGGTGGAGCTGCTGGAACGGCTGATTTTCATGGAACAGGACGTGGCTGAACGGAACAACGGCATCCGCATTGAAAAGTATCTCAGCGTTCTGACCGGATAAGTCAGGGCGCGTCAGCCACCAAGCTCATGTTCGATGAATTGAATCAACCGGCGGGCCGGAGCCGTCCCGCCCAAATGTCCCCTGTGCAGCGTATTGTCAGGTCCATCCAGCAGGGATAAAAGGAGGTACCGCAAATGCCCTTTCCATTAACCGACGAACAACAAAAGATTGTAGACGACCGGGGCGGAGAGCTGCTGGTATCGGCGGCGGCAGGCTCAGGAAAGACCCGGGTCCTGGTAGAGCGCCTGCTGGACCGGGTTACGGCGGAGGGTCTGGACATCGACCGTTTTTTGGTCATCACCTACACCAAGGCGGCGGCGGCGGAGCTGCGGGGCCGCATCGCCCAGGAGCTGTCTGAGCGTCTGGCCCAGACTCCCAACGACCGCCATCTGCGCCGCCAATCCACCCTGGTCTATCGGGCGCAGATCTCCACCATCCACGCCTTCTGCTCCGCTCTGCTGCGGGAGAACGGCCATCTGCTGGACCTGGACCCCGATTTCCACCTGTGTGACGAGGGGGAGGCCCAGGTACTGCTGGCCCAGACTCTGGAGGAGGTACTGGACAAGCGCTACGAGGACCTGACGGAGGACAGCCCCTTTGCCCAGCTGGTGGACACCATGGCCGCCGGGCGGGATGACAGCCAGCTGGTCAAGATTGCCACCGCCATCTTCAACCAGGTGCAGAGCCACCCCGACCCCGCCCGCTGGCTGACGGAGGAGCGGGCCCGGTGGGAGCTGGAGGGGGTATCCGACCTGGCTCTGACCCCCTGGGGTAAGCTGCTGCTGGAGGATGCCCGCCGTCAGGCCCGCTACTGTATCTCCCAGCTGCTCCGCGCTCTGGAGCTGGCGGAGGGGGATGAGCTGCTGTCCATCAACTATGCCCCCTCCCTCTCCGCAACTCTGGACGCCCTGGACGCCTTTCTGCGGGAAACCACCTGGGACGGGGCCTGTGCCCGTCTGCCCATCCCCTTCCCCAACGTCGGCCGCAAGCAGAAGCGCTCCATGGAGATCAGCCCCATGGAGACGGAGCGGGCCGTTCAGACGAGAGAGCGGGTGAAGGCCCTCCGGCAGCAGTGCAAGGACGTTTTGGACAAGATTGAGGAGCCCTTTGCGCCCACCGCCAGTCAGTTGGAGGAGCTGACCCTGTCCCGGCCCGCCGTCCAGGCGCTGATGGACCTGGTATTGGACCTGCAAGCTGCCTTTTCCCGGGAAAAGGGGCGGCGCGGCCTGGTAGACTTCTCCGACCTGGAACACTTGGCGGTAAAGCTGCTGGTCCGGGAGGACGGCAGTCCCAGTGAGCTGGCCCTGTTCTGGGCCGCCAAGTACGACGAGGTCCTGGTAGATGAGTATCAGGACACCAACCAGGTACAGAATGCGATTTTTGACGCCATCTCCCTCGGAGGGCGGAAGCTCTTCCAGGTGGGGGACGTGAAGCAGTCCATCTATCGCTTCCGTCTGGCTGACCCCACCATCTTCCTGCGCAAGTACCGGGAATTTGCCGAGGGGGACCAGGCGGAGGAGGGCGTCCCCCGAAAGTGGGTTTTGTCCCGCAACTTCCGCTCCCGTCCCCAGGTGCTGGAGGGCTGCAACGACCTGTTTCGCAGCATTATGTCCGTTGAGTTCGGCGAGCTGGACTACACCGCCGACCAGGCTCTGGTGCCGGGAAAGTCCTTCCCTGCGCCGGAGACCGGAGACGACCCCTATGCCCTGGAGCTGGACGTACTGGACCTGTCCTTCCTGGGGGACCTGGAGGGGGAGAAGGACGACAAGAGCCTGCTGGAGGCCCGATTTGCGGCGCGGCGCATCCGGGAGCTGCTGGAAACCCCCCTGCTGTTGGAGGAGGGGAAGGGTCTGCGCCCTCTGCGGCCCTCTGATGTGATGATCCTCATGCGCAGCCCCGGCGCGGTGCTCCACTACTACCTCCGGACCCTCAACGAGGAGGGCATCCCCTGGGTCGCCGACGGCGGAGAGAACTTTTTTGAGACCACCGAGGTGAACGTGGCCCTGTCCATCCTGCAAATCGTGGACAATCCCCGGCAGGATGTGGCCCTCATTGCCGCCCTGCGCTCCCCGGTGTACGGCTTTACCGGAGACCAGCTGGCTCTGCTCCGGGCAAACTGCAAAGGGGATTTCTACAGCGCCCTGGTCCACGCCGCCGAGCGCGGGGACCAGGACTGTAAGGACTTTCTGGACCAGCTGGAGGAGCTGCGCTTTGGGGCGGGGGATCGCACCTGCCGGCAGCTCATGTGGCACATCTTCGAGAAAACAAACCTGCTGGGGATCTTCGGCGCCATGGAGGGGGGCGCGGAGCGGCAGGGCAATCTGCTGTCCCTCTACGCCCTGGCCGGCCAGCTGGAGAACAGCGGCTGCCGAACGCTGTTCCAATTCCTTCTGCGGCTGGAGCGGCTGAGAAATTCCGACTCCAAGCTGGGGACTGTCTCGGGGAACGGACCGGAGGGAGAAGGGGTGTCCATCCTTACCATCCACAAGTCCAAGGGGCTGGAAAAACCGGTGGTGCTGGTGTGCGGACTCAACCATCAGCTGAACCGGAAGGACTTGACACGGCCTGTGCTCTTCCACCCGGAGCTGGGGGTGGGGCCCAAGGGGCTGGACCGGGAGAGGATGGTGGAGTACCCCACCCTGGCCCGGCTGGCGGTGAAGCGGCAGCTGGAGCGGGAGATGATGGCGGAGGAGCTGCGGCTGCTCTACGTGGCCATGACTCGGGCCCGGGAGAAGCTGATCCTCACCCTGGGTCTCACAGGAGGTCTGAACAGCGTGGCGCACATTGGGGAGGGGCTCTCCCTGCCCATCTCCCCCATGGCCCTGGAGCGGCAGCAGAGCACAGGGGCCTGGGTCCTCCTCCACGCCCTGACCCGCCCGGAGGGGGCCGGACTCCGGGCGCTGGCCAAGCTGCCCGAAATCACAGCGGAGGACCTGGGCCCCGCCTGGGACATCCGCTGGGTGGATGGAGCTCCTCTGAACCCGGCTCACAGTGCGGCGGGGCGCTATATGGACCTGCCTCAGGAGGCGGCGGTGGGGGACTTGGCCGCCCGGCTGAGCTGGACCTACCCCCATCTGGCGGCGGCGGACCTGCCCTCCAAGGTGACTGCGACCCAGATCAAGGGCCGCGCCTTGGACCAGGAGGCGGCGGAGGGCACTGTGCCTCTGCCCAAAAAGCAGCCCATAGCCCGGCCCAACTTTATCGCGGAGGAGAAGGGCCTCACCCCGGCTCAGCGGGGCACCGCCCTCCATCTGGCCATGCAGTACCTGCCCTTGGATACAGACAGCAGTCTGGAGGCGGTGGCAGATCAGCTGGACCGGCTGACCCGAGCGGGCTTTCTTACAAAGCTCCAGCGCCAGGCGGTGGAGCCGGAGCGGCTGGCCGCCTTTTTGAACAGCGCTCTGGGCCGGGCTATGGCGGCGGCGGGCCCCAAGTGCCGCAGGGAGTTTAAATTTTCGGTGCTGGCCTCCGCTCTGGACTACTTCCCCCAGGGCAGAGGGGAGGAGGTCCTGCTCCAGGGGGTCGTTGACGCCTGGTTTGAGGAGGGGGACCGAATCACAGTGGTGGACTTTAAAAGCGACCGGATTGCTCCCGGCAGCGAGAGAACCCGGGCGGAGGAGTACCGCCTACAGCTGGCCGCCTACAGCCAGGCCCTCTCCGCCATTCTGGGCAGACCGGTAAACCGGCAGGTGCTGTGGTTCTTCGCCACCGACACCGCGGTGGAACTGTAACATCAGCACTCCAAACAAAATAGCCAGGGGATCGAAGCCCGATCCCCTGGCTTTATATGTTGCCCGCTGCGGTTTTACTTGACCCCCAGGTCAGTCTTGGCCTGGTCGTAGCTGCCCACACCGTAGGTCTCGCACAGGCTGTCGGTCATGGAGGTCAAGGCTCTGGAGGAGACGAGGAACAGGCGCCCCTGCGGGACCCGGACAGGCTGAACGTATTGCTGACCCTTTAAACAGATCTGCCCAGTTCGTAGGCTTCTTTGAGCTCCTTCTTGCCTGCAATGTCCCCCACATCCATATTGCCGCCAGCCAAAACATGACCAAGGTTGTTCCAGCGCAGATGCTCCATCAGATGGTCATAGTAGAGAACAACATCCTCAAATCCATGGCCCTCCGCAGCCATCAGCAGGGCGGAAGCTCTGCCCTGTCCCCGGAGCAGATTGCCGTCCCCCTCCTCCAAGGCGAAGAGGCGGTCAACTGCTGTCCTGAGCTGGCCGCTCATGTTCCAATAGTAGAGCGGGGTGGCCAGCACAACCACATCGCTCTCCTTCACAGCCGGATAGATCTGAGCCATATCGTCCTTCTGAACGCAGGGACACGCCTGGCTGCTATGTCCGCCGAAGCAGCCCTTACAGCCGTGGATGTTCATGCTGTCCAGAAAAAACTCGGTCACGGTGTGTCCAGCGTGTTCGGCTCCCTGGGTTAACGCTTTGACCAGAGCGGATGTATTGCCGTTTTTCCGAGGACTGCCGTTTAAGATAACGATTTTCTTTGCCATAAGTCAAAGCCTCCTGGGATCAAAATTTCTCTGCCAGAGCAGCCGCCTGGGCACAGCCGTCTGTCTTTGCGATATCGCCGGCGTTGAGCACGCCGGGCACCAGCACCTGGCCCACCATCTTCCACTTCATCAGCGCGGCGGAGCGCTCCAGGGGGATGCGGACTCCATCCATCACGTCCATCTCCGCCTCCTCACAGCAGACAATCATGGCGCACTCCTTGCCCGCAATGTCCTTGCCGCCCACCACCAAGGAATACAGGCGGTCGATGACGCCCTTGATCTGGGCCGGGATGGAGTACCAGTAGACGGGCATGGTGAAGACCACGGCGTCAGCCTCCAGGATGGCGGGGGCGATGGTGTTGAAGTCGTCGTCGAAGGAGCAGGCCTTGCCGGTCTTGTAGCAGGTCTCGCAGGCGTGACAGCCGCCAATCTTCATCATGGCAGCATCGAACCGGGTTACGGTATGCCCTTTGGCCTGGGCCGCCTGGATAAACGCGTCCGTCATAGCAAAGCTGTTGCCGCTTTTCCGGGGGCTGCCGGTAATGACTACGATTTTCTTGCTCATATGGATTGCCTCCTCAATGTTTGCCGCAGGCCGCGGTGTTTTTGTGACGTCATTATATCAGAGGGCGCCTTTCCCAAGCAAATACGAATCACTTGATAACGTTATATCTATTTTCCTATCATGTTGGTATCAACTTGATAAGGCCGCTGTGTCCAAACAGCTCTATCACCTGACTAAGCGGCACTAACTTTATAAAATATTGTCTTTCATAAAGTCAACGAGATGCTGTTTTACCGGATTGGCGTTCTGCGGGGTGTAGGAGAGATAAATGCTGCGTACTGCCAGAGGATCGCCCAGCTGATAGAAAACTACCCTGTCCGTTGGCGCAACATGGGCCGGAATGGTGGAACGAAGGAAGGCGATCCCCTGTCCTTCCAGAACCAGATAATAGGCGGTCATCATCTGAGCCAGGTATAGAGACACCTTCGGAGAGAATCCTGTATGTTTACACATCTGGAGGCTGCGCTGGTGAATGTCGTTCCCCTCCTTCAGGAGCAGAAACTTTTCCTGGGAAAATGCCTCCAAAGGTACCGGGGGACGGCGGTTTCCGGTTTGGGTACGGCTCAAAAAATCAGTGAAGCAGTAACGGTACGCGGTCAGTTTTTCGTTGACAGGATTCCCGGCAGGGACGGCCAGCACAATTTCCTCCGAGGCCCAGGGGATGGAGTGGACCCGGTTGTTGGCGGGCCGTTCCGCCTCCAGAAGGAAATCAAGCTGTCCGTTCATAAGCTTTTCTACAAGCGTTTTATTGCCGCCCTCGGTTAACGTCAGGGTCACCTGGGGATAGAGGAGCTGAAACTCCTCCATCAGGCCCGGGAGAACATAGGTGCAGAAGAACATGGAACTGCCAATGTGCAGCTCTGTGCGCTCCACGTCCCGTATCTGCCTGAAATGCTCCCTCATCTCCTCCTCAATCGCCGCAATTTCTTCATATTTTGCAATATAGTACCGGCCCGCTTCCGTCAGTGAGATTGGACTGGTGCTTCGGTCAAACAGCGCCAATCCCAACTCCTGTTCCGCTTTTTTAATCGCAGCGCTCAGCCAGGGCTGGGAGACAAATAGCTTTTTAGCCGCCTTGGAGAAGCTTTTTTCCTGATAGACCGCATAGATGTACTCTCTATAATTCGTCACTTTGCTGTCCCCCTATACGAAAATAGATATAGGCTCTTAAAGCGTTTCGTATTTTACATTTCCACCGCTTGGTGGCTAAATAATATCAGAAGCGTCAGCAAAATACAAGACAATTTCAATGATTAGGGTTCGGAGGTATCATTATGGATCTTGGATTGAAGGGCAAAGTAGTTTTGTGTATGGCGTCCGCTGCCGGTCTGGGCAAGGGGATCGCCACGGAGATGGCCCGCGAGGGGGCCAGGGTCATGCTCAGCGGCCGCAATGCGGAGCGGCTGGCCGCAGCCCAGGCAGACATTGAACAGGAGACGGGCAGCCGCCCTGCGGTGTTTCTGTGCGATGTAAACAAGGCGGAGGATATCCAGGCTCTGGTGGCTCACACCGTTCAGACGCTGGGCGACATCTACGCCCTGGTCAACATGGGACCCGGCCCCAGGCCCGGCCCCTTTGACAGCTTCGATGATGCGGCCTGGACGGGCGCCTTCGAGATGTGCCTGCTGTCCTACATCCGCACCATTCGGGCTGTACTCCCCTCCATGCGCCGTCTGGGGGGAGGACGGATTTTGAACTCTACCAGCTCCTCTGTGAAAGACTGCCTGGACAACCTGATCCTGTCCAACACTATGCGTATGGGCGTGGTTGGTATGAGCAAAACACTGGCCAAGGAGGTGGGCAGGGACAACATCCTGGTTAATGTGATTGGCCCTGGCCGGATCAGCACCCAACGCATTACCAGTCTGAACACCATGCGGGCTGAGAAGGCTGGGCTCTCTGTGGAGGAATATGAAAAGGAAGACTTGAAGTCCTTTCCCATGGGCCGTTACGGAACGGTGGACGAATATGGCCGCTTGGCCGCCTTCCTCTGCTCAGAAGCCAACACCTACATCTCCGGCCAGACGATCCTGGCAGACGGTGCTATGACCGGGGCCTATTGAGATTGCGTTTCTTCTCTTTCTTCCATGCAGAAGCCTGGCAGGACAATCTTGCCAGGCTTCTGTGTTTATGCAGCCTGCATAGAGCTTATACGAAATCAGATATAACGTGTTCAGTTTTTTCGTATTTTACTTTCCCCCACTTTTATGGCTAAATAGTATCAAAGACAGCAGAAAACACCGCTCATTTCAAACAAGTTTACCTAATTGAAGGAGGCAAAATTATAGCGGCAAAAATCGCGGCGCGGATGAACCGGATGGCGCCATCCGGTATCCGCAAGGTCAACGAGAAGGCGCTGGCAATGGAGCGGGCAGGGGAAAAGGTCCTCCACTTTGAGATCGGGCGGCCTGACTTCGACACCCCGGAGTACATCAAGAAGGCGGCGGAACAGGCCCTGGCCGAGGGCAAGGTCCACTACACCTCCAACTTCGGCCTGATGGAGCTGCGCCAGGCCATCGCGGACAAGCTGAAGCGGGAGAACATCGTGGATTATAAAGCCTCCGAAGTGCTGGTCACTGTGGGCCTGTCCGAGGCGGTGTTTGCCGTCCTGGCTACCATCCTGGAGGAGGGGGACGAGATTCTGGTCCCCGACCCGGTGTGGCTCAACTATATCAATGTTCCCAGTCTGCTGGGAGCCAAGGCGGTCACCTACGGCCTCACCGAGGAGACCGGCTTCCAGATGGACCTGGAGGAGGTCAAAGCAAAGATCACCCCCAAGACCCGGGCCATCGTCATCATCACCCCCAACAATCCCACTGGCGGTGTGCTGTCCGAGGATGTGCTCAAGGAGCTGGCTGAGATCGCCGTGAAAAACGACCTGATGGTCATTTCCGACGAGGTCTACGAGCGGCTGGTCTACGACGGGGCCAAGCACATCAGCATTGCCTCCCTGCCTGGGATGAAGGAGCGCACCTTCACCATGAACGGTATGTCAAAGGCCTACGCCATGGACGGCTGGCGGCTGGGCTATGTAGCCGCTCCCGAGGAATATATTTTGGCCATGAACAAGTTCCACCAGCACAACACCACCTGTGCCCCCAACTTCGTCCAGGTGGCCGCCATCGCCGCCCTCAACGAGGAGGGGGACGTGGTCAGCGAGATGGTGAAAGAATACCAGCGCCGCCGGGATTACGCCGTCAAGGCGATCAACGAGATCCCCGGCCTGCACTGCGAGTGCCCCAAGGGCGCGTTCTACATCTTCATCAACTGCAAGTCCTTGAATATGAAATCCGCCGATCTGTCCGCCTATTTGCTGGAGAACGCCAAGATTGCCCTAGTGCCCGGCGACGTGTTCGGCCCCGGCGGCGAGGGCTATCTGCGGATGTCTTTTGCCAACAGCTATGACAATATCGTGGAGGGATGCGCACAGCTGAAGAAAGCCGTTGAGCAGCTTCAGCAGAAACCTTGACAAATGAATAGAGAGGGAGGACAAAGACTTTGAAACAGAAAAAGATGAGCCTGGCCCTGAAAACCTTCATCGGCTTTGGACTGGGCATCGTGATCGGCCTGATCTTCCAGGAGAAGGCCACCGTCCTGAAGCCCCTGGGCACCATCTTCCTGAACATGATCAGAATGATCGTGGTTCCCCTGGTGTTCTGCTCCATCACCGCCGGCGTGGCCAGTCTGGGCGACCTGCGTAAGCTGCGCAGCATCGGTGTGAAGGTGGTGGGACTGTACGCCCTCACCTCCGCTATTTCGGTGGCCCTGGGATTGTTGATGGCAAATATCACCAATCCAGGACAGGGCTTTGATATGAGCGCCCTGGCAGAAAGCAGCCAGTATGAGGCCCAGGCCATGCCCAGTGTGCTGGACACCATTGTGGACGCTTTCCCGTCCAATATCTTCCAGTCCTTTGTCAACACCAATATGCTCCAGATCATCGTCTTCTCCATCTTCCTGGGCGTCGCCCTCATTATGATGGGGGAACAGGGGGAGCGTCTCGCCTCCGCTATCCAGAGCTTTTCCGACGTCATGTCCAAAATTACCGCCATTGTCATGGAGTTTTCTCCCATCGGCGTGTGTGCCCTGCTGGCTGACTCGGTAGGCGCGTATGGACTGAAGATCTTTGGCCCTCTGGGTAAGCTGATCCTCACCGTCTACGCCTCCGATGTGATTCTGGTCTTCCTGATGTACGTCCCTATGGTCGCTCTGCTGGCCCGGTTCCCCATCGGACAGTTTTTCAAGGGTATCTGGAAGGTGTGGGTGGTCACCCTGAGCACCACCAGCAGCGCCGGCTCACTGCCCATCACCACCTCTGTTACCAATGACGACTTTGGTGTGTCCCCGGAGCTGTCCTCCTTCTCTCTGCCCCTGGGCGCCACCATCAACATGAACGGCGGCTGTATCTACTATGCCGCGGCCATTGTTATGACCGCTCAGATCTACGGCATGGAGCTGACTCCCGCCGCCCTGGTCAACATTGTGATCTCCACGGTACTGGTGGCAATGGGCTGTCCCGGCGTACCCGGCGGCGCCATCATTATGACCACTATCCTGCTGACCAACATGGGCCTGCCCCTGGAGATCGTGGGCATGATTGCCGGTATTTTCCGTCTCATTGATATGGCAAATACCACCTTCAACGTCACAGGCGACGTTGTCACCACCATGGTGGTGGCCCGCAGCGAAAAGATGATTGAGCCCCCTGTTGCCGCCGCCAGGAAGTAAGCTGATTCCCGCCCCCATGGGGCGGGAGCTCTAAAAAAATTATTTGGGAGGAATTGAATATGCGTCTCGCTACCATTAAAAAGAACGGCGCTGAAATCGCCGGTATCGTCACCCCCAAGGGCGTGTTCCCCATCGCCGCCCTCAACGCCGCCAAGGGTACCGCCTGGAGCACCGACATGCTGTCCCTTATCCAGGCTGGTGAAATTCCCGGCCTGACCGCCTGGTACAACCAGGGCGGCAAGGCTGAGCTGAACAATCTGTCTGGCCTGGTCCCTCAGGAGGAGGTGGTCTACGCCCCCCTGTACCGCAACCCCAAGCGCATCTTCGGGATCGGTCTGAACTACGTGGACCACGCCGGGGATATCGGTTCCGCCGCCCCCACCGGCTTCCCTGGCAGCTTCTTTAAAATGGCCGATACCCTGGTTGGCCCTGGCGACGATATCAAGCTGCCCACCCTGAAAGAGGCCCAGAAGACCACCGCCGAGGCGGAGCTGGGCGTCATCATGGGCAAGGACTGCCGGGACGTGTCCGAGGAGAACTGGCAGGACGCCATTGTGGGCTACACCACCATCCTGGACATGACGGAGGAATCCATCCTCAAGGGCAACGACTATGTCAGCGGCAATCCCCGGTATCTGTGCATCGTGAAGAACTTTCCCACCTTCTTCTCCTTCGGTCCCGAGCTGGTCACCTCGGATGAAGTGCCCGACGTGCTCAAGCTGGAGGTTCAGTCCGTCCACAACGGCGAGATTTACGCCAAGAACGTGGTGGCCAACATGACCCACCGCCCCGCCCGGCTGGTTTCTCTCCACAGCAGTATTCAGGGCTGGTACGCCGGCGACATTCTGTCCACCGGAACCCCCCGGGCCTTCCACATCCAGGACGGCGACATGGCCGAGTGCCGCATTGTCGGCCCCGACGGCTTCGAGATGCGGCCCCTGCTCAACCCCGTGGTCGATTTGAAGAAGCACCCTGAGAAGGCGTAAAACAGCTTCCCGTTCCAGCGGGGCGGGAATTTCAAAAAGTTTAGAATGGAGCGATTATCATGAAAGCTACCTTTGTTTTGACCCCTGCCGAGGCCCGCCGTCTGATTGCCAAGGCGGTCATTCAGACCCCCGAGTTCCAAAAGGCCTGGAAGGACGCCTATGTCCTGCTGGCCGGCGGCACCACCAACGCCTTTATCGCTCAGGAGCTGGGCTATGAGGTGGAGCCCGGCCTGTGTACCGTGGGCAGCAGCACCGACGGCCTGCTGTGCGTCACTGAGCCCTCCAGCCGCAAGAGCTTCCCCAATGTGTTCTACAAGGGACAGCCCGTAGACAAGACGATTGCCGAGGCGTTGCAGGACTACCACGCCGACACCGTCATCATCAAAGGGGCTAACGCCTTCGACCAGGACGGTCATGTGGGGGTCATCACCTCCGGCTTCAACGGCGGCACCGTCCCCAACTTCATCGGCTATATGACCAGCAAGGGGCTGAAATGGATCTGCCCTGTGGGCTATGAGAAGATGGTGCCCAGCGTTCCCGCCGCCAGCCGCGCCCTAGGCGGAGCCAGCCACATCGACATCTCCATGGGCGCCGACCCCGGGCTGTACTGCCTGTCCAGCGCCGACATCCTCACCGAGGTGGAGGCCATCCAAGCTATGTTCCGCTGTGACGCCAAGGTGGTGTGCGCCGGTGGCATCGGCAGCAGCGAGGGCGCCCACTACTGGGCCGTGGACGGCGAGGAGGCCGATATCAAGGCCCTGGTGGAGTTCCTGGAGAAGAACATCAAGGGCGAGCCTCCCGTCAAGGGCAACAAGGGCAACTGCGCCAACTGCCGCTACCCCGGCTGCAAGTACAACGGTCTGAAACCCGATGAGCTGCCCGAATGGATGAAGAAACGGGGCATCGAAAAGTAAATGCCCCCAAATACAAAGCCGGCTGCGGTAAAAACAGCCGGCTTTGACAGCTGTCCAAATACTCCAGTTTCTTCGCCTGACGGGAGAGACCAGATTTTTGGGCGGTTTTCCCAGGACTGGACAGACGGATTCCATGCGCTTTGTAATTGAATATTTTTACCTATAATTAAGAAACAGTATAAAATACCCTCCAAAATTTTTCTGAGCACCTCAACAAAATCCTGGTCTGGATCGTGTAATAAACAGAAGGACAGAAAGGAGGCGGCGGCAATGGGGGCGTACTCCCAGGAGGAGATAGCGGAGATATACCGGCGGCAGTTTAAGCTGGTGTATCAGGTCTGTCTGGTGATGATGAAGAGCGTACCCGACGCCGAGGATGCCGCCCAGACCGTCTTTCGCAGGGCTATGGAGCGGGACACCCCCTTTCGTGATCCGGAGCACGAAAAGGCGTGGCTCATTGTCACAGCCCGAAACGAGTACCGGGACCAGCTCAGGCACTGGTGGCGCAGGTGCCGGGAGGACGCTTCCGCTCTGGATACCCTGGTGTGGGAGGACCCCAGGGACGGCCTGATCTGGGATGTAGTAGTCGCCTACTCTCGTATAGGTTAATTTTGCCATAATGAACCTCCTTGTGTTCAAGTCCTATTGTCCTATTCTTTCCACGAAAAGTCCAGTTGATCGTGTCCCTGTTCGTGAATTTTTGTGGGCAACTGAACTCGTCACAAGGTATTATGGCATATCCTTTCCCAATTTTTGATAATTCAGTCCGTGGGAGGTCTGGCTGCCCCGGTTCTCCGACGTGTTGTAGCTGTCGATGGTTTCCCGGCCCAGCGCGTCGGAAATTTCCTTGGCGTTCTTCCCCCGCCCACTCAAAAATAAAGTACAGTCGCAGTTGTCGCTGATGATGTCGGCGGCATCCTTGTAGATGCTTTTCAACTGCGATTGACTTTGCAAAATAATAGAAGCCGAGATTTCCCGGCTTCGGATGGTGGCGATCAGCTTGTCAAAGTTGGGTATCTGCCCGATGTTGGCGAACTCGTCCAGTATCAGCCGGACATGGACGGGAAGCCTCCCGCCGTACACGTCGTCGGCCCGGTCGCACAGCAGATTGATAAGCTGGCTTTGCAGCATCGCCAGTATGAAATTGAATGTCGTGTCCGTGTCCGACATGATAAGGAACAGGGCCGTTTTGCGGTCGCCCAGGGCGTCCAGCTCCATTTCGTCGGTTTCCATCAGCTCACGGACTTCCCGGATGTCAAAGGGCGCTAACCTTGCCCCGCAGGAAATAAGGATAGAGGAACGAGTTTTGCCAGCCGAAAGCAGAAACTTTTGATATTGTCGGACGGCGAAATGCTCCGGTTCCTTTTCCGCAAGCTGGGCGAACATTTCATCCACAGGGCTTTGAAATTCGGCATCGTCCTCTCTGGCTTCACTGGCATTTATCATTTCAAGCAGGGTGGTGAAGTTTTTCTCGTTCTCCGGGGCCTCGTACCAGATGTAGCCGATTAGGGCGGTGTAAAATAGCCGTTCGGACTTCACCCAAAAATCCTCTGCGGATTTTTCGCCGTCGCCCTTGGTGTTGGCGATGATGGTGTTTACCAGCTTTAAGATGTCCTTTTCGCTGTGCAGATAGGCGAACGGGTTATATCGCATGGATTTGGAAAAATTGATGGTATTCAGCACTTTTATCCTATATTCGCCCCGTTTTAGGAGCTGGCCTACCTCGATCAAGAGGCTCCCTTTTGGTAATGTCAAGTAGGGAACAAGAAAAAGTGTATCTTCTTTTCAGTTGGTTACACTGTCCTTGTCATTCTCAATAAGCCGCACTACCTTATCCGTAAAGGTTTCCCGGCTCGTTTCGCTGAAATGGATATGAACGTCAAAGGTGGTGTTCCCTATCCGTTTCACAAGGTCGGGCTTCGCGTCCAGAGGGGCGGCGGCGCGGCTGGTCTTGCTGGTGTCATTGTTCATAGGCGCTCCTTTCCGTTCATCAGTCCTTTTAACCGTTCCATTTTCCCCTGTGCCGTGGCTTTCCTGATGTTCTCCCCGGTAATGCAGACAGGGCAGCACATTTCAAGCAGACGGTCATAAATCCGGGCATGGGCGGTGTCCTCCGGGTGCTGTAATTCCTCCAGCGTCAAATTCGTTGTGACAATCAGCGGCTTCCGGCTTCGGTATCGGCTGTCAACCACGTTGTATACCTGTTCAAGCCCGTATTCCGTGCCGCGCTCCATGCCAAAATCGTCAAGGATAAGTAGCGGAAAGCGGCAAAGGCGGTCTATGTATTCGTTCCTGCCCTTGTAGCTGGCGGCAAGGTCATTGAGTATCAAGGCAAAATTTGTCATGCACACGGAAACCTCACGCTCCATAAGGGCGTTGGCGATACACCCGGCAAAATAGCTCTTGCCTGTGCCTACCTTGCCCCATAGCAGATAGCCGATATTTTCCGCTTTCATTTCCTCCCAGTTCGCCGCATAGAAGTGCGCCTTATCCATTTGGGGGCATTTGCCGTTGTCATTGTCAAAAGTCCACTGGCGCATGGCGGCGTTGAAAAATCCCCGGCGTTTTAATTCCTCCACGGTGTCGCGGTGCTTGCGTTCCCTGTCGGTGGCTTCCTGCTTTTCCCGGCGTTTGCGCTGGCAGTCACATTCTTTGGGGTGGCGGTCACGTCCGAAAAGCCCTTTTCCCTCGGTGAAGTAGGCTTCTTTGGGCTGGCGGCAACTCCCGCAGTATAAAAGCCCGTCCCCGCCTGTGTAGTCCTCCGGCTCTGCTTCCTGTGCTGTGGCAAGCCGGAAAATAGTGTTGTCATAATCGCTCATAGAAAAAAATCCTCCTTGTCGGTGCTTCGTTGCCCTGTCTGTACGCCCTGTTTACGGGGCGTTTTATCTCCGCTGTCAAAGGCTCTCGCCCTCTTTGAAAGAATAGTCGGGGATTCCCTTTTTCGGGTTCTCCTTTTTCTCCCTGTCCGCCCACCTGTAAAGCGTGGCGGCATGGTTCGCATAGTCATTCCCGCTGGAAGCAATATACCGGCTCATTTCCTCAATAAGCCGTTCAAGGCTGTCCGGGTATTCCTGCTTCAGCTCCGCATATTCGCTTTCAGTGAGGAAAACATTCTGGTATTTGCCATAGGGCGCGGGCGGCTCTCCACACGCTCCCATTCGTTGGCTCTCTTTTAGTTTGTTTATATTTAGTTGGTTAGGGTAAAGTTTTCTTTGTATCATAGGTAAAGTTTTCTTTGTGTCTGATGTACAGTTTTCTTTAGGACTGACATCAAGATTTCTTTGTGTCATATCCAAAGAAACCTTTACTACTTCCGGCACTTTCACATAAAGGCGGTTCGGCGCGGAAAATCCCCGGCGTTCCCTCTCTAAAAGCCCGGCAATATCCAGTTCTTTTAGGGAGTTCTGTATTGTCATGGTGCTTTTATCCAGTATTTCCGCTATCTCTGCTATGGGGTAGACAATATACGTCCTGCCCTCATTGTCCTGCCAGCCGTTCTTCTGTGAGAGGGTGAAACGGTCAAGGAGCAGCGCATAGAGCAGCTTTGCAGTCTGTGACAAGTCCATTTTCAGCAGAAATCGGGGATAGGGGAAAAAGGGCGGCATTGTGGTGTTGGCTGTAATGTATTCGGTTATGGTTTTCACCTCCTGTCTGTGGCTTCTGTTACGCATTTAAAACGGCTTTTCCGGGGGTAAAGGATAAATGTACCGCATACCCGTTGAGCAGTAGCCGGGAAGCCTTGATTTACGGGGGTTCTGTATTTTCTAAAGCGTGACATTTCCCCCTCTGTTTCCGCTTGCGCTGTGCGGCTCTGGTTCTTTTCATGCGTCCGGCACAATCGGGGCAGTATTTCCCCCGGTTGGATTTTGGGAGAAACTGACCGCCGCACTCGGTACAGCGTTTCAGTTCTGCCCGGTGGAGTAGGGCGGCTTCCAGTTTCCAGTCAAGGGGAAGCACGGCGGCAGTGAACCAGCGGCAGAGAAGCGAATAGCTGATACTCTGGACGCATACACAAGGCTCGCCGTTATCCAGCACAATA
>NZ_QWKI01000037.1 GCF_009911645.1 Pseudoflavonifractor sp. 60 | reverse complement strand
GCAGCACTCATGCACAAGGCGGCGGGCGGCTCTGTACTGTGGGTAGTCCATGTAGGGGCGTTTACCGTTCATTTTCCCGCCCCTTTCTGCGCTCCGGCTCTCGCTTTAAAATCTGCTCAATGTTGCCCTTGACGGTCTGCAATTCCTTTGTGCGTTCCCTCTTTTCCCGGTACTCGTTGTAAAGGCTGTTCTTCTCCCTCATAAGCTGCTCAATCTCCGCTTGTAAGGTCTTGGACGCTGGCAGCTTTTGGATTGCCTGTGCCTTAAAAAACCGGGTGGCAGCTTCGGCTATGATAAAATCGCTTTCGTGCTGCTCCCGATAGTTCCTGCGGGCTTTCTCTGTTTTCTGTGCTTTCAGCCCGTCACGGGCGGGCTTGGTCTTGATGTACGCCAATAGCTGTTTCTGTAAGTCCTTTTTCTCCCGTAAAGTGCTTTCCACGGCTTTCAGTTCCGCATGGACGTTTGACAGCTCCGCGCTGGCGGCGGCAAGGGCGGCTTCCAGTTCTTCCGGGGAAGAAAAGCCGGATTCTTCGTAAATGCTCATGGTAGCCGCCATTTGCTTCAAGTTGTGCAAGGTCGCCCACTTTTCATAGCCCCGCCCCTTGCCCTCGGCTTTCTTGGCGGCTATATCTACCATGCGTTGTACTCCGTCATTTTTCGGGGCGTTTATGGCGGCTTTGTTGCGCTGTAAGCGGTCTTTTATGCTGCGTGGGTATTCCTGTCTGGGTAGGGGCGTTTCGGCGGCTCTGGCGGCGTTCTGTGCGTTTTGGGTGAGTGCTTCCAGTACGGCGGCACGGTCAAAATCATCACCTAATTTCCGGGCGGTGATGGGCTTCGTCCTGTCCGGCGTGAGATACGATAATCTCCCCCGGCTCTCCTTGACGGTCACGCCCTGTTGTAGCAGCTTCCCGGAAAAATCCTCAAAGGAAACGGCAGAGGACAGGGCGGTGCGGATTGTGCGCCGTAGCTTCTCCTTGTCGGTTTCAAACTTGGTCTGTTTGGGCGGCTCTCCTGTGGCGGCTTGGGAAGCGTTCTCTTTATCCAGTGCGGCTTGTCCTTTCCGTTTCGCCCAATACTCCCTCTCGGTGACACGGTTCTTGCTCCCGTGGAGTAAATCAATCTGATAGAGATTTTCCCGGTGGCACATCTCCATTACTTCCGCTTTGAAATATTCCATAGCTGCGTCCGTACAGCGGTGTTTGCAGCCCTCCCTTGTGTCGGCTGGTCTTTCCATGTAGGGCAATAGCGGCACTTCGGCAATCCGCAAACTGTTTATGACGATATGCACATGAATATTTCCGCTGTGGTTATGCCCGTCCGGGTGGGTGCAGACAAGGGCTTGGTGTCCGGGAAAATGCGTCTTGCAAAATTCCTCGCCCAACGCTTGCGCCCGGTCTACGGTCAAGCCGTTGTCTGGTGCGTCACGGGGGTCAAAACTGATAATGTAATGGTGGCTCTTTACGTCCTCCCGTTTCTGGTTCTTGCCGTATTTCAGATTGGAGCGCATACAGGCGATTGCAAAATCTTCCTCACCGCAATTCAGAGAGGAAATGCGGTAATCGTCACGGAGAACAAGCCGCCCGTTTCCGTCCAGTGTGGGCTTCATGGTAAACTCGTCATGCTTAAAGGTTAGGTACTGTTCAGCCGCCCCATAGTCGGCATTTTTAGAGCTGATATGTTTGAATGTTGCCAACGGCTTCACCTACTTTCTGCAAAACTTCAAACTTCAAGGCGGCAAGCTCCGCTGTGGCGGCTCGTACCTCTTTTGAGAGGGCGTTATAAGGTGCGCCGTACTCGTTCAGACAGCGGGCAATCTGGTTCAAGTTGCCGCCGATTTTTCCGTATTCGGCTGTGAGTTTCCCAACGGCAGAGAGTAATTCATCATTGACCGGGGAAACAGTGATAACCGGGCGTATTCTTGACTTGATAAGGGCTTGCCGGATAAATTCGGCTTGGCTCATTTTGCAGAGGGTGACACGTTCGGAAAACTCGGCGTATTCTTCCTCGGTCAAGCGTGTCTTGATTACCCGGTGGCGGTGGGGCGTGTTGTATCTTTTCATGGCTGTGAACCTCCTTTCACTTGCCGCAAAAGCGGCGGTAATCATAAGCGGCGCAAGCCGCAAAAAGGCGGGCTTGGGGTGGCAACCCCAACAAGATTCCCATAGGACAAAATGAGCCGATAGGCGAAATTTGGTACTGTGGTAGAATCTTGCTCTTAGTAACTGACGGATTCCGCTGTGCTGGCTTTCGCCGTTTTCCCCCGGCTTGAGTGGCGTGGATTCTGCCAATTTTGCGGCGGTATTTTCCCATACAGTAAAGCCGGAAATAAGCAAAATGGGCGCAAAAAAACAGGAAACCTTTTTCCTTGATTTCCTGTTTCGTATCTTCGCCAATAGCGGCGGTTATCCTGTTGCTATTCCCCGGAAGTAAACTTGTAGCCTATGCCTAAAACGGTCTTTATGTAGGTGGGGCGGCGGCTGTCCGGCTCTATCTTTTTCCGTAGATTGCATATCACATTTGCCACGTTTGACTGGCAGCTTTCGCTTTCCATGCTCCACACGGCTTCAAATATTTGCGCCTTTGTGAACACCCGCCCCGGACTGGCGGCAAGACAGCAGAGTGCGCCGTATTCCAGACGGGTGAGGGAAACGTCAATCCCGTTTTTCAGTACCCGGCGTTGGTGTAGTCTGATTTCCAATCCCGGAAAAGTAAGCGCCGGGGAGTGGGGCGGCTGTATGGCTTCCAGCGGTATCATATCGGCAAGGGCGGCTATGGCTTTCTCAACCGCTTTTTCTTCGGTGTCGCTGAATGTAAGCATGACTATTTTCCCGACAAATACCACCTCCCGTTATGCAGTCCTTTTCAGTCAAAACGGAACTGGAACAGGGCGGTGATAAGCCGCTGTTTTATGCTGTCCTCGGTGTCTATGTTGACGTGTCCGTTTTCAAGGGCGGCAAAGCGGATTCTCTTGCTGTAATGCCGTAAAACCTCGTCCACGGCTTCCGGCTCTCCGCTGGTTGCCCGGACAATGGTTTCATACGGTATAAGGTTAGGATTCCCCATGTAAAAGCACCTCCATTTCCTCCTGCAACAACTGCAAGGCACTGTGGATATAATGCCATGCCGTACTCTTGCATTGCCCGTATAAATCCGCGATTTCCTGCTGTGTGTAATTCCCGAAAAAGTAAAGGTAAATGATTTCCCTCTTTTTCTCTGGCAGAGATAACAGGGCGGCGGCAAGCTCCCCATTGGTGAGCATGATTGTCTGACCGCATATCGTAACGGGGTATTGTTCGTAAGGTGATTTGAGAAATTCGTCTGATGTGCTTAGAGGGTAGAACTTTTCTTCTGTGAGGTATTCAAAGGATATTTCTTTTTGCCGCCGTCTGTTCCTGTCGCGCCATGCGTTTATAGCGGCATAGCGTATGACAACTTTGCAAAAGGCGTTGAAAGAATACATGATGTGTTCCCTGTATGCTTCTGTACAAGCCATAGAAAAATCCTCCTTTCTCCCACATGGGGTGGTGCTTGGTTAATAGTTACATTTTTGTTTTTGGAAATTGATTTATAAGTAGGGCAACAACAATACCGATTGTAGTATCAATAATCCGGTCAATAGCAAAAGCTAGAGGGCTTTCATCATTTCCGTGCGTTGCTGTGATACAAAGAAAGACAACACACATAAGAAATGTTCCTTTCTCCTGTTTTATCAATACAGAGAAATTGATAATTGGTATAAGCAAAAATGATAAGAACAAATACCTTAGTAAATCATTAGGAATGCGATATATATTCTTTTCAAAAGACAAAATCACCATTCCGAAAATTCCACCAATTACCGTTGCAATTTCACGGGTTAAAGCGGCATTAAGACTATCTTTTAAATTATGCTGTATGCACAATATAGCAGCAATAGCAGCATAAAACGGAATGCCGTTTTCTCTTAAAGTGTCAATAAGAAAGCAAGAGAAAACGGCTATTACAGTTTTTCCTGTGCGTCCTCCAACTCTCACAAAGTTAGTTTTCATAAATACCTTTGAGCGTATATTGCGCTAATATATGTCCCTCCATTGCCCGGTGATGCTCATTCAACAAAAAGCCTTGACCTATATCTAATATTTCATCTATTGCATATACATGAAGTTCATAAATATGCGGCTGGTCGGGCGGTGTCATACCACCGTAGTAAGAAGATAATTCAATAGACTGTTCCCCACCTTGTATGCTCGTCCAGCTATTTCTTCCCTGTACAAAATCCGTTGCGGTCTGGCTTTCATTATCCTTTATCTCAAAACGGGTTATGTTTGCCGCAAGCCAATGTATCCACGCAAAGCCGCCTGTTACCGGGTAAGCGTCCTTGTCCTCCAATACTATCGCAAGTGATACGGTTTTTTCGGGTGCGTTTTCCACCTTAAAAGGCAAAGAAAAGGTAGGGATGTGGTTCTCATTAAATTGTGTTCCACGTCCTCCATATTGGGGCTGTATAATGCCGTTAATAATTCCGCTGCTTGTTACATTCATGTTCAATACCTCCAATCAATTTTATGGAAATATTATAAGCAGCCGATTATGAATCGTAAATTACCCACTTTTTTGTGGGTGTCAATCTGGAATAACACCTTTTTCCTCTAAGATGTGCTCCATTCCATTTCTCTTTAGGTAGTCAATCCCTATGTGCTGCATGATTCTCAATGCTTCTAATATCTGCGCCCCCATATCTTCTGTCAATGAATACTCAACATGAAGGGGATAGCCCTCAAAAGATTTCTTTTCAATAAATCCGTATTCAATCAGTTCTTTCAAATGCTCTAACAGCATTTTTTGTGTAATTCCGTCTATATCTCTTTCCAGCTTCGCAAGAGAAGTAGCCCCTAAACGTAGCCGCCATAATATAATCGGCTTCCACTTCCCCTTTATCATGTCATGCACAAGTTCTAAAGGACAAGTATATTCTGTACGCATTTTCATTAGCAAAACCTCCTCGCTTTGCTATTATACGCATTATCTCATAATTCGACAATAGAAAACATAATGTTTTGCATTTCCCAAACTTTTCGAGCTGACAGATTTATAATTTCCTTTATTTTTCAATATTTTGATTATGATTGGAGTTCCCCGCATAATCAAATTGTGGCTCTTTAAGCTCGAATATAAAATTTTCCCTATTCACTACACCTACCGCTTTATCACTATCATAAAGTTTAAGCAAAAATTCAGCTACCTGTGCGCTGGTATGATATGTGCCAAAGGTCTTATCATAGTCATATTCGGTTACATTATTAGCGACTTTTCCAAATTCCGTCTTAGTTGCTGCTGGAGCTAATACTTTTGCTTGCATTTTGCAGCCATTCTCCTTTAATTCCCATGCTAATCCCTCTGTAAACGTGCTGACATAAAATTTAGCCGCGCAATAAGTAATAGCAGTAGGTACAATCGTATAGCCACCAGCAGAAGAAATATTGATAAGCTGTGTTCCCTCTACATCTTTGAAATCTCGTACAAACAGTGAAGAAAGAACCGTGAGGGCTTCCACGTTTAAGTGAAGCATTTGTCTGATTTTGTTCAAGTCTTGATGGCTTACGGTATCGTAGTTTCCGAAACCAGCATTGTTAATCCATGTCTGCAACGGATACTCTTTAATTTCTTCATACAGCCGAAAAACATTGTCGGAAATAGATAGGTCTGTAGCCTTGATGATAATATTCAGTGCTGGATAGCACGATAAAATCTCTTGATTCAATGCTTCAAGTCTATCCTTTCTGCGGGCTACTAAAATTAAATTGCTGCCACGTCCTGCAAATGCTTTTGCTGTTTCATACCCAATACCCGAACTTGCCCCAGTAATCACGGTATATTTTTCTGTGTTGTGAACCATTTACAAAGCCTCCTTGTTTTTGATATAATGCAAGCATACAATGTAGAGTAAACTCTATGTCAAGAGATAGGAAGTGATTTTTTTGGAATATTCCATAGGTGAATTTTCAAAGCTGACAAACTTAGGAATACATACCTTGCGCTATTATGAGCATGAGCATTTAATCACACCGGGGCGCAATTCCAGTAACCGCCGTTGCTATACTGATAAAGACCTCGCTTGGATTGATTTTATCAAGCGTCTAAAAGACACGGGTATGCCAATCAAAGAAATCCAGCATTACGCTGAATTACGTGCAAAGGGTGAGCCTACTTTGTCTGAAAGAATGGAAATGCTCATTTCTCATCGAAAAGCCCTTAACGAACAAATCAATCAATTACAGGAACACATGAAAAAATTAGATGAAAAGATTGAATTTTATCAGCGAGAAATTGAGAGTATTACAAGGGAATAATGTATGTTCTTATGTCATTAAGGATATAAGGAATGAGAGGGATTCCGTAGTCGTCGGCATTGTGCCGTAATGTGTATAACTGGCTGCTTATGGAATTGTGGGTAACTCTGTTTGCAGGACGTGGGAAAGCTGCTCTTTCGCTTTTCCATGTGCTGTGAACAGAGTTATCCATGATTCCATAGCCTGTTATGCACATTTCCACAATGCGCCCTTTGTTTTTCAGTTCTTATGCGGTTCGTTCCGCTTCCTGTTTTTTCCTGTGGTATGCTTCCCTCCTTGCGGCAAGATAATTCTCATAGCGTTCCACCGCTTCGGGGTTTCCAGTGGCGGCTTCCTCATACATTTTCTGCCGGGATTTCTTGGTGGCTTCGGAAGAATACGCCCTCTGCTTTGCCAGTTCTGCCGCCGCTTCCGGGTCAGTTTCGGCTTGCCGTACCAGTTTTTCCCTTGCTATCTTTTTCCGGCTTCTATGGGCTTCCAGACGTTCCGATTCCTCCGGCGTTAAGGCTTCCCCCTCTTTTTGGGCGGCGGCAAGCTCTTTGAGTGTTCTTGTCTTTGGCTGTCCGGCTTTCTGCTTTTCGCGCCACGCCTTATGCTGTGCGGCTTTTTTCCGGCGGTGTTCTGCAAGCCGTTCCGTTTCCTCCGGCGTAAGCTCTGCCCCGGTCTTTTCAATCTCCATAAGCTCCTTTAGTGATTTCTTCTTAGGCGGCTTGGGCGGCTCTGTGGCTTTGCGTTTCTCCCGCCATTCCTTTTGCCACTCCCGGTTATGTGCAAGCCGCTTTTCCTCGGCTTCCTGTTCCTCCGGGGTGAGAAGCCCCGCTTTTTTCCTTGCGGTAAATGCCCGTTTCTCTGCCTTGCGCTTCTCATACCGCGCCTTTTCCAGCTCCTTTGAACGGGCTTCCTTTGCCGCCTGTTCCTCCTGCTGGCGGCGTTGTTCCTCCACCTCTGCCGGGGTGACGATATGGGCGGGTACTTCAAATGCGCCGATAAAGTTTAAATAAATGTCTATCCGCTGGCGGCGGTCATTCCCCCGCCCCTCGCCCTCATGCACAATCACTTTTTCAATAAACTCGTTGAGCATGGGCGTTGTGAGTTCGGAAAAATCAGTATAGCGTTTCACAAGCTGGATAAACTGGTCTGTTTTCAGCTTGTCGGCGTTCCAGCTCTCTATCTGCCTTTGCCATTCCGCTATGGACGTTTCCAGCCCGGTCTGTTCCTCGTCATACTCATTCAGCAGACGGGTAAAATGCTTGTCGGGTATCTTGCCCGTGGCGTTGCCCTCAGAGAGCTTTTGTCAAGGGTAAATTTCACGGAAATGGAGACATAAATAATATCGGTGTCAACAATGAAGGATTAGTCAACTTTACCGTGGTAAAGCACAGGCATATTGTAGAAGGTAAACATTCCACAATATGCCTATGTTCATGCTAATCGATAATTTCCAACATTCGTTTTACAGCGTTGAAATCATCAATGTACTCGGCATACTTGCTGTATTCTTGGTGATGACTAAGTATGCCCTTCTCGTTGTAAACCAGTTCTGAATATCCAATTATCAGCAGCGGAATATCTAGGGTTCCATTATACATGGGATAATGTTCAGTGCCTGTTTGAAGCACTCCAATCTGATAGAGCCAATGCTCTTTGATGTAGGTAGCTAAAGCGTCAGGGAGGTTATCTTCGATTTTGAGCTTATAGTCGTTATAACTACCAGGGCTTCTAATCTCAACATAATGAAGAGGAGCAACATTTTTAGCATCGGAGTTTTCGGATAAGACTACCATTAAGAGTTCAAAGCAAAGAAACGAATAATCCTTTTTAGGTTGTGTGCTGAATAAAAGCTGATGTATCATTTGTGCCTTTTTAATCAAATGTTCCTGTTGGCGGATTTCAATTTGTGAAAATAGAGCCGTAATAAACTCATACAAATCTGTCCAAGGTTCTAATATATTTTCGTCAAAAAGTGATATATATTCACTAAACTTTTCCAAAAAACTGCTGTTTACAGTTCCAATTCCTATCTTTAATTCAAAGTCAACAAATTTTTTCAAATACGCATCACAATTAACGTTCTCCCCGAAAATTTGCTTAATAGTATTTTCTAACTGCATTTTGTCAAGGGCCATAAGCACAATGGTATTGTTAAGCCCAGCAAATAAATGGTGCAATCGTTCCAGCGTCTTGATTGCATAATCAGGAAGGCAACGGTCAAGTTCGTCCACAACAATCACAAGTGTTTGGCCTTCAGCGATTTTTGACAATTCTGCTCTGGCTTGCTCCATTTTTTTGTGAAACGCATAATAATTATCGTATCCATGCTCTTCCTCAAATGCAGCAGATGTCTCGTCTTGAATTTTCTCTACAATTTCCGGAAAATCGCTGAAATCAACTCCAATCTTATTCTCAAGAAAAGAAAGTGCTACTTTTTGCAACACCTGTTTTGCAACCACAAGCCCTTTTCCTGTGGCCTCTCGCACTTTCTGGGGAAGGAGATGCACATACTCATCTATGTTATCCAGCATTGCGGAGACAATTGCAATCAGCGGCTCATCATAGTAATCATATTGCCAGCAATTATAATGGAACACAATGAATTTTTCACCATCTTGATACTCCCTCAATTGTTGCTCCAGTATCCTCAGAATAAAGGATTTCCCTACACCCCACTCTCCGTTCAAGGCAAATGAGCAGGAGCTTCTCGCGTCCGCTAGAGTGTTCAGCAAATCCATTATCTGTTGAACGCTTTCACTCCGATCTAAAATATCTACCATAACGAACTGTCCTTTTGTCGTTTTATTTTTCAATCAGTTTTTGATACATCCGCATCAGCTCCGCTACGCACTTGCTCTCGGTCATGTCCTTAATGGAGAAACCGTAAGCCAGCATTACCGCCTTGTCGTTCATCTGGTGGGCTTTTCGCAGCTCCGGGGGCATGGTAGTCTCGTCATAGAGATCGGCAAGGCTACTGTCCGGGTACAGAGCGCGGGCATCAAGAATGGCCTGGGCGGTCTGCTCAATTTTTGCTTTCTGGGCATCGGTAGGAATGGGCCAGGGGAAGTTGTTGTAAACAACGTCTTTGGAATAACGATAATCACTTTTGATACGTCCACAGACTGCCCTAGTCCAAGCCATATGCACATTCGACATCATAATACCAAAATGATATATTCCGGCTCCAGGGATAATTTGAACTGCGTCATTAACAACTATTTGAGGTGAAACAAAGCCAAACGGAATATATCGGCGCGTTTCTGACGAGTGACGCGGAATAATAATATACTCGCTATCTGGGTGACGTATTTCCTGAAATAGTGTTGGTGTATCTGCACTTTTTTGTGTTGCTGCCTTTGTGCTGTTCAATCGGAATTGCTTCACTTGCTCCACACGTTCCATGATAAAGGCAGACTTCCGTAACTCGGCAGGAGAGGCCCCAACAAGCCAAAGACAATAACGGGCTTTGTTATTGATGTACTCGGTAGCACCATAAATTTGCCTGATAAACTTCTCTGTTGCTGGTTCTTTTTTCAGAAGTTCATCGCGTTCTTCCGCAGTAAGAAACAGAAATCCCCCATCTGTTGGCTTGTTCCCATACACCATTTGCGGGATATTGCAAATGGCGACAGAGCGGCTATCAATAAAAACATTAGGAGCATCAAGTAAGTAGGCATTGATATTTTCAACGATCTGCATTCTTTCAGATGTAAATAGGCGTCGTTCTTGACTGTTTGCGGCAACGCTAAATCCCACGATTACACAATGCACATGGGCCTTTAAGCTGGCCTCGCTGTCCCAACGAAATGTCCGGTGGGCAAAGTCGATATGAATACCAAAGCGATCATAGAGCGGTTTCCAGACTCCGGCCACCTGTTCCCCTTGGGTGATGGAATTGGTGGACACAAAAGCGGTTCGGATGCTTGTCCCTTTCATAAGCTGTGCCGCTTTGAAATACCAGCCGGACACGTAGTCGATTTTTCCCGCCGTCTTATAGGGCTTGCCCTTCTCATCTACATAGATGGAGAGAATATCGTCCTTCTGCTCTTTGCTTTGAAGGGAGTAGCCAACGAAAGGCGGATTGCTTATGATGTAATTCAGTTCGTTTTTTGGTACAACGCGCTCCCAATCCTCCCGCAGGGCATTGGCCTCGGTGATGTTGGCGTAGGATTTCAACGGTAGAAAATCAAGAGACATATGCACAATATTTTCTGTCTCCCGCATCATCTGACTTTCCGCAATCCACAAGGCAGTCTTGGCAACTGTTACAGCAAAATCGTTGATTTCAATTCCATAAAACTGGCCAATGGAGACTTTTATTCCCAAAAATTCGCTGTCAATCATGTTTCCCAAAGAGGTCTGTCCCTCCACGCCCTGATAGAACTCCCGAATGATTTCGTTTTCCAGCCTGCGCAGAGAAAGATAGGTTTCGGTAAGGAAGTTTCCCGAACCGCAGGCCGGATCAAGGAATTTCAATCCAGCCAGCTTTTCTTGAAACGCTTTCAAATAACGGCTTCTCCAACTGTCACCTTTTGGACGTTTCAGAATTTCTGCCAACTCCGCTTTCAGGCCGTCCAGGAACAGGGGATCAATCAGCTTGTGGATGTTCTCGATGGACGTGTAGTGCATCCCGCCGGAACGCCGGGTCTCCGGGTTCAGTGTACTTTCAAATACAGCACCGAAGATGGTGGGGGAAATGTCGCTCCAATCAAAATCCTCGCTGGCACGTCGCAGGATAAGGTCAATCACTTCATCGCCCAGACGGGGGATTGTTATGTCCTCATCTGCAAACAGACCGCCGTTGACATAGGGGAACGCTGCGAGATCGTCATCCATGTATTCGTCACGTTGGGGAATGTCCTGGTCCAGCACCCGGAACAGATTGATAAGTGCCCGCCGGTCCTCTGTGCGGTGATGCTCCAGGTAGTCATGGAACATACTCTTGCTTCCAAAGATACCGGCATCCTCGGCGTAAAGGCAGAACACCAGCCGGACACAGAGTTTATTCAGACTTTTCAGCGTCTCTGGGTTGCCGGGGTCCTTATACTGTTTCAGAAGGGCATCGTACAGCACGCCCACCAGTTCACCAGCCTGGAGAGAAATTTCCATCTCCTTCTTGATGTGTTCCTTTCCAGTGTCCACTAGGAAGTCCAGCCGGTGATACTCTTTTTCCAAATCGGCAAGGGCGAGGACTTCCGGTTCGTCATTGGGGCGATTCATGTCGTGTATTTCAAAGGTCTGGAAATTGCAGACGATAATCCAGCGAGGGTTTTGGTCGTGGGGCAGATACCCGGCATAGCGGCGGGCCTGACCGAAGGGCGTCAGCATACTGCCGTCAGACTGCTTGTAGCCCTTTTTCAAGTCGATATCCTGGCCCTTCTGCTCGATCAGGACGCGGGTATCCGCAATATAGCCGTCAATAAAACTGGTGTGATCCAGTTTGACGGGAAGCTCAAAGGAAATATATTTTTCCGGCTCCTCGACACCGTAAATCTTTTGCAGAAGTGCCAGCCAGAATGCCTGTGTCTCTTGTTTTTCATCGCCCCGGCCCTTCCAGTCTGCCGCAAATCGGGCGGCGGCGTTGCGCCGTTCTGTATCTGTCATAGCCTTGCCCTCCGCATTTTGAACTGCTCCTATCATAGCACAGTTTGGCAGCGTTGTCACTCACTTTGTAACCGGGGGTCTATACGTAATGTGACGTGAGGTCGGGTCGATGATGATAACCTCCCGCCCCAGCTTTTGGGCATAACGCATCGTCATCCCCGTTCCGCTTCGGTAGGTTCCGTTGTAGACAGCCAGTAAGATAGAAGCCCGGTTCACCATGTATCGGTTGCGCTCCAACATACAGTCTGGGCTGTAAGCCCGGCCAACAAAGAAAACATCGTCAGCCTGCTCCAGAATGGAGCGGTACAGTGCCTGCGCTGCTGCTGGCCATTTGCTCTCCTGCCCTTTACAGGGGAGGATAGCGTGGAGCTTCAGCGCAGGATTTTTCTTTTTGAGGTCAAGGACGATCTGGGCGCACCAGAGGTCTGTTCCCTGGGCCATGCCAGATAGCCAGTCCGTCACGCCCCGTTCTGCCAGCGCGGAAATCTGCGCCGCCAGGACTTCTTTCAACATCACACAGCCAGGGGCGTTTTCGTTATAGCCCCAGGAAAAACTTTTTGGCCGATGGCCGGTAAATGCGCAGATTTTCATGGTTCATTCACTCCTACATATGGTTTTCATGGTATAAGCATAAACTCTTCTTCAATATTTATGATTATACCATCAATTCAGGCGAATACAAGGCCATATTTTATGTGGAAAACATCAACGCTCTGCTTTGATTAAGGGTAAGATATTATATATGCAGAGCGGAGGTGTACGATGGACACGAATGAACGATATATTGCTTTTCTGCGCTCTCGCATTTCAGAATTGCTTACACAGCGAGGAATATCTGAACACAAATTAAGCCTGGAGTTGGGCAGAGGCGGCTCCTACATCCGCGCTATTACCAATGGGCTAACTCTGCCATCGGTCAAGGAATTGTTCAATATCATCGACTATTTTGAAATCAGTCCATCAGAATTTTTCGAGGGGCTGGAAGATAAAGACTCTTTGCGTTCTGAACTCCGAGAGAAGATGCGGGAACTGGACAATGAAACTCTGGAAAAAGTAGCTACTTTTATCAAATGGATAGGGAAGTAGCCGCCTTTTCCCCGGCGTGGAATAGGATGGTAGTAGCGGCAAGCAATGGACCGGTATATACCGGCCCCAGCTTGTTGGTGGCTGACCGCCCCCAAACCCCCGTAAGGACCGGCGCGATGCGCCGGTCCTTTTAAGCCACCTTCGGTGTCTGCTGCCCTGCGGGGGAACGAGAGATTATCGTTCTTCCTGACGCTGTTCCCGCTTCTTTTCTTCTTCGGCCAGTCCCAAAATTCTGGAGGTATTGTGCTTCACCGTGAGCAGCTCCATCATCTCCGCTTTGGCCTTTTTCTGGTCTGGGTACAGCTTCTTGTTCTCTGCCAGCAGAGCGGCATATTCCTGTTTCAACGACTGGATAGAGGGCAGTTTTTTCAGCCCCAAGCTATCAAAATACCGCTTTGCTGCCTCACAGGAAATTATTGCGCTAGCGTGTTCAGCGTAAAATTCTGCTTGCTTTTTCGGAGGCAATTTGCGATACTGGGCATAGACTTCGCGGGTCTTGTGGTAAGCCCCGATGTGCTTTTGCAACTCGGAGATATCCTTCATCCTCTCACTGTTGGCCTTCGTGCGGTCAGCGAAATCATGGTATTTCTGAACCGCAGTATCGCAGGCACTTTCCAAATCCGCATATTTCAGCAAACCATGCCCCTGCAAGTAGTTCAGCGTCTTTGCCATCTCTTTCAGATTGAACACACTGGCCCACCGTTCATAGCCAGGAGAACGGGCCTGCTGCATTTTCGACTGAATGTCGATCAGCAGATTGGGCGCTGTCCGCTCTCCCTTTGGAGCAACGATCCGCTTGCCGGAAATGCGCTCTACAATGGCTTCTTCGGAGTAGTCCTCTCCCAGGGAGGAACAGCGGATAAACTTTTTGCCGCTGGGAATTTTGAACGCCAGGTGCTTGCCCCGCTTGACCTCCACGCCTGCCGCTTTCAGTGCCGCCAGGAAGCTGTCAAAATCTTTGCAGCCGGTCAGAGCAGCGTCAATCATCCGCTCCAACTGTTCCCGGACGGTGGGCGGTTTCTTACCCAGCCAGCTGCCGTAGCTGCCCCGGCTGGGCTTCGGATTTTCGATTACCGACAGACCATTTTCAAGGCAGAGAATGTCAGAGATTTTTCGGACGGCGAAGGAGGAGCCCCAGAAATTATTGAACTTCCGAGAGCAGTCCAGCGAGGTCGAATTGAACACGATGTGCGAGTGGATATGCTCTTTGTCCACATGGGTGCAGACGATGAAAGCGTGTTTCCCCTTCGTCAGCGACATCGCCAGGTCATAGCCGATCTTGTTCGCCAGCTCTGGCGTGATCTCCCCAGGCTTGAAAGATTGCCGCAAGTGGTAGGCAATCACGTCATGCTCCTTCTGGCTGCGCCCGGTGATTGCGGCGTATTGCCGCTTTGAAAAAAGAAACTCCTGGTCCACGATGGCTGGATTGCATTGGTAGGCCGACACCAGTTCACCACCGTCCGTTTTCTCAGGATTTTTCACATAGTCGGTGGTTCTACCTAGGGCCTCGGCCACCGTCCGGCCCTTCCCGGCATGGAGAGGCATCAGGCGTGTTGTCGCCATATGCTGCCTCTCATTTCAATCGGGAAAGTTGTTCCAGAATGTCCCCGAACAGCCGGTTGGTTTCGTCCTGCTTGGTGCAAATGTCATTCACCTCGTCAGGGTAGACCGAGCCGCCGGAATTCATTTGACGGGCCATTTGGTTGACATTGTTGGAGATGTAGCGCAGCAGGTTGGCGCACTCCGTCAGCTCTGGGATTTCCAGATTTATGACGTAACCGTCAATGGACATTTTGCGGATATAACCGCTCATATTATGGACACCTGCTAATGCCATTTTCTGTTCAATCAAATCCCGTTCTTTTTCAGAAACCTTGAAATAGATGCCTTTTTGTTTTCCGTTTTCTACAATAAAGATGCCTCCTAAAAGAAAAAGTAGGGGCAGGGTAAGGTAATCATACGGCCCTCTGCCCATGACCACTCCGAAAGCCCCGTGGCACAAGGCTTTCAAGCTCCTAATTGTCCACGCTTCGCCCTGCGCCGACGTTCGCTCTCGGCCTTTTGCTGGCGGTGAACAGCAGCGGCGCAGTCGGGACAGTATTTCCCCCGGTTGGAACCTGGACGGAACAGCGTCCCGCACTGGCAGCAGCGTTTGCTTTTCTTCTTGTAAAGCAGAGCTGTTTCCAATTCCCTGTCCAGCGGCAGGACTGCGGCCCGGAAATATTTGCAGATTAGAGAACGGGAAATGCTTTGAACGCAGACGCATGGTTCCCAGCCGTCATCCAACAGCAGACAGTTTCCATCGACATTGTTGCAGCACTGATGCATCAGCCCGCGAACACGCTGGAATTGCCGGTAATCAAAGTGGGGAAGGGTATTTTCCAAGCAATTATCCTTTCGTGATTTGAATAAAAGGGAGCGGTCCGCAATCGCAGACCGCCCCTTGGCGTGATTATGCACTTTCCTGTTCCTGCTGCTTTTTCCTCTCCTGCGCACGACGCCACTTTTCACGGCCTTTGGCCCGGCGTTGGCGAATCTTTTCCATCTCCGCCAGTTCTTCCGGCGTCGGCTCTGGCAGAGGCACATCAAACTTGCCGATGAATTTCAGATAGATGTCCACTTCCTGGGTGCGTTCTCCGCTGGAGCGATCTGGCGCGTGGACGAGAATCTTATCTACAAACTCGTAGATCATCGGCGTGGTCAGCACGGTGAAATCGGTGTACTTCCTTGCCAGCTCCAGGAACTGGTCTACTCTGGCGGTGTCCGCTTCAAAGGCATCCAGTTCAGCCTGTTCCTGGGCGATAGCCGCCTCCAATGCCTCTTGTTCCCGCTCGTACTCGCCGGACAGCACCTCAAACCGCTTTTCCGAAATTTTTTCGCCAGCATATGCCTCGTAAAGTTTCTTTATCAGGCCGTCCAGTTCTTTGGAATGCTTGCGGTCTTTGGCGAGTTTTCGTTTCAAGTCCTTTGCGGCCTGGGCCTGCCGGACCTCGGACGCCGCCCGGACTCTTTCGATAAACTCGGCCTCATTGGAGATGGCGTAGGTGCTGACCGTCCTGATGGTGTCCAGCAGCAGCGCCCGGATGTCCTTGGTACTGATGTAATGCCCAAAGCACTCCTGCTTGGTGTGGCGAAATGTCAGGGCATAAGTAGAGCAATCGTAGTGGTCGTAGGGATAGAGGCCGCTCACTGGGTCTTTGCCGCGATTTTCTTTGCTGGCTTGCGCTCGGCCACGGTGGTTATACATTTTCGCCCCGCAGTCGGCACAATAGAGCAGACCAGTCAGCGGATTAGCAACGCCGGTGGTGTCTGTGCGCCTTACTGTCTTGCGCAGCCGCTGAGCCAATTCCCAGGTTTCCGGGTCAACGATGGTCTCATGGGTGTTCTCGATAATCATCCATTCCTCCGGTGGACGCTTGATAGCGTGTTTGTCCTTATAGGACTCCTTGTACGTCCGGAAATTGACCGTATGCCCCATATATTCCGGTTTTCCAAGAATATGCGAAATGCTTGTCCCATTCCAGTCATAGGGGCGGCTGGCATCAAAGCTGTTCCGCTGTGTCCCTTGCCCCCGCCTGCCCATGTAGACGGAAGGACACTCAATTTTATCATCCCGCAGTATCCCGGCAATCTGGCTGGGGCCGTAGCCCTCTATGCTCAGGTGGAAAATACGCCGGACAACAGCGGCAGCTTCTTCATCGATCAGCCAGTGGTGCTTATCCTCCGGGTCTTTGCGGTAGCCGTAGATGGCGTGGCTGGTGGTGGGTTTGCCGGCCCTGCCTCTGGCCTGATACGCCGCCTTCTGCTTTCGACTGCAATCCCGCAGATACCACTCGCTCATAATATTGATGAACGGGGCGAACTCCCCTGTACTCTGGTCTGCGCTGTCCACTCCGTTGCCGATGGCAATGAAACGGACGCCCTTCTCCCGGAATAGGACTTCGGTATAGAAGCCAGTTTGAAGATAGTCACGGCCAATTCTGCTCATGTCCTTGGCGATGACGCAACCGACCTTTCCGGCTTCAATGTCCGCGATCAGCCGTTTCCAGTCGGGCCGCTCGAAGTTGCCGCCGGACCAGCCGTCATCGGTGTAGTGGACGCAGTTGGTAAAGCCATGCTGGGCGGCGTAGCTCTCCAACTGTAATTTTTGATTGACAATCGAGTTACTGTCCCCGATTGCCTCATCATCACGACTAAGTCGCTCATAGAGGGCAGTAATTTTCTCCGTCTGCCTGCTCATGTGGTACTCCCTTCAGGCTGACGGCTCATTTGTGGCATCATTATTATACCACATTCCGGGGCCATGTCCATAGTCTCGCTGCCAATTAAACGGATAATTTTATCCTCCATGCTTTCCTGGGTGGTGTCACTGAAATGGATACGCACTTTGTATGTAGTAGACCCGATCCGCCGGTATATAACGACGGAGTTTTCCCTTTGAACTTCGCTGATAATTTCTTTCCTTTCCTGCGGTCAGGCCGCATTTCCTGCACTTCCAATCGGTACGGTTTTTTCGCGCAGGCGGGTGCTGGTTTCCCGCCAGTATGTCTACTATCGCCAATGCGATATCCATCACAATGATCTCCCCCCTTTCGCTGAATGTATTTGCGTGTGATCTGCCGTTCCTCCCAAACGTGGTTCCTGCCCCCGGCTTGCACGGCGGCGTTGTTCTCTCCATTGGTGCGCTCATATCGTGGCGCACTTCCCCTGGAGCATATCTCGTTCAGACGGTCATTCAGCTGTGGATTTGCATGAGGACTTCCCAATAAGCATACAGAGTTCGCGTGTTTTATGCAGTCGAATTGTGGCGTTCACAAAAAATTTACAAATCGCCGTAAAAAGGACGGAACCGCCGAAGCAGTTCCGTCCAGTCCAATTTTCTCTTTAGTAGGCGTACACCAAATCGTGGAGAACGATTTCCTCCGCCCTGTGGCGGATATTGTTCATGTATCCCACCCAGGTCATGGGATCGGCGGCTTTCAGGGCCTCGGTCACACCCTCTCGCTTGGCAATCTCCTTGATGAGATATTCCATCTGTTCATTGCAGGCGGTATCGACCTCATAGAGATGCCTGAGCAGTCCCTCGGTAAGAACAAGTCTTGCCCATACGCTGGGGCGGTGTTCCTTTAAGTACCGCTCATGTTTCCGGCCATAATAGCCGATTTCGTACTTGGTGGTGTCTGACGGGGCAATGTCAGGGTAATAGTAATCGCCAATTTTTGTGTAGGTCAGCCCTAAATCCATAGTCATCAGCTCCTTTGTGGTGGTATGTTGAATGCAGTCGCAGAAAACACCAGATTTTGCGGTATCACCGCCCTTCTCACAACTGCTTATGCCATTTTGCCACAAATGAGCCGCAGCTATGTTGTATTTGGCAAGGTGGTTAGCCTTACCCTTTACAACATACATCTTCATACAGCTTTTTCACAAGCCCGTCAAGCTCTTTATGCCGCTTCTGTGCCTTGCTGATTTTCTGCTTACATTCCTT
>NZ_QWKI01000231.1 GCF_009911645.1 Pseudoflavonifractor sp. 60 | reverse complement strand
GGGGGGCAAACGGAGGCGAAGCCCAACAGAACAAACGACTTTGCCTTTTCGAGAAAAATCTATATTGCCCCACGACAACGCTGTTGTCGTAGGGCAATGTGATTTAACCCGTAAGGGACAATGACATTTACTGCGCCATAGAAAATAAGACCTTGCGTCTGACGACGCAGGGTCTTATTTTTGTATTCTGGACTATCCTTTCCCGGCGTAAATACTGGATTCCAGGAACAGTGGAAAAAATCAGGAGGAGCTTCCCCTTCACAGCTTTAGCCGTATGATCTGCTCATACAGCAGGACGAATTTTTCCCGGATTATTTTGTTGGTGTGGTAATGGCCGAAAAAGTGATATTCAAATTCACACCGCCGGGTGATCTCATCCAGAAAATCGGTCAGAGCATCGGCCTGATAAAATCCGCCGCTCAGCTCGTCCTGCACCGAGGTGGGGCAGCAATGAGTGATGATGTAGTCCACCTTCCAGCCATGGTTTTCCAAATTAAATCGGGCGGTTTCGTACTCCTCTGCGCTGGGTAGCTCATCCTTCCACCAGGACACATGGTTGACCCGGTACAGTGATCTGCTGGCCTCCAGCTGCTCCTGCTTCTTTTCAAACTCGGGATCATCCGGCTCCAGAATGCCGCCGGCAATGTCGTGGCTGCTGGCCCCGCCCATGGTGAAGAACTTTTTTCCTTGAATGTCGTACACCTGCCCACGCATCAGGTGGATCACCGAGGGGCGGATACGCTGTACCTGCCCCCCGTTCCACTCCTCCGCTGGGTACTCAGCCAGAAGGTCGTAGTTTTCGTGGTTGCCCGAGACAAACAGGGTTGTGTAAGGCTTCCTCTCCAGCCAGTCCAGCCAGCGCCGGTCCTCGGGGCCGCCGTCCCAGACCCCACCAAAGTCGCCGCAGATGATAAGGCAGTCCCGCTTGGTCAGCCCTACCTGCTCATAGAAGATGGTGTTTTCGAACCGCTTGAAATTCCCATGGGTGTCACCTGTTAAAAATATGGCCATAATACCCCTCTTTCCAGGTCTATTTCAACACAAACTCTGCTCGATTTCCACATCGTTGGCGTGACTGCACAGGGGGGACACCTGATGCTCAGACCGGGGCCTGCCACGGGTCAGCCCAAGTAGAGACCGTAATATCCAATGAGCGCCATTGCCATCAGTCCGGCGGTAATCAGCTGGATTGGTGCCCCTCGGAAGGCTCTGGGGCAGCGGTCCAGGTTTACCTCCCGCTGGAGGCTGGCAAAGCTGGCCAGGGCGAGGGTTGCGCCGATGCCCCCGCACAGCGCAAAAACCAGTGCGGCGCTCAGGCCGTAGCTGCGCTGGGAGATCAGCAGAACGGTGCCCAGGGCGGCGCAGTTGGTGGAGATAGAGGCCAGATTGCCGTCCATTCGCCGGGACAGCTCCGGAACGCAGGCGCGGAGAAACCGGCGCAGTCCGGCCACCAGTCCCGGGACCAGCAGCGAAAAGGCAAGCACCTGAAAGTGGCTCCAGCCGAAGCGGATGAGCACAAAGAAGTTGAACAGCCAGGCGCACAGCGTTCCCAGCACCATCACCACCGTAAGGCAAATGCCAGTGCGGATGGCCTCCCGGGGCTCCTCAAAGGATCGTTTATGGGTGCCGATGCCCATACAGGTGACCAGTACCAGATTTTCCGACAACAGGGCGGCCAGCGCCACGCCCATCAGCTCCAAAGCGGTGTTCATCTTCTTCGCCCCCTTCCAGCAGCGGGGAGAGGTCTGTTAACTGTCTTCATAGTTGATCTCCTCCTCCGTGTCCAAATTCGCAACAATATTCAGCGCCCGGTTGACCCCGGCGGTAATGGCTTTTGAGGTGGCGGTGGCTCCGGCAACTGCGTCTATGGAGTTGTCTCCTCCGGCGCGGATGGTACCCGAGCGGCCCACATACCGGGCCAGGGCGGCGGGAGTCATGGCGGAGGTGCCCACCCGGTCGGTCTCGTTGTGGCTGACAATGGCCACGCCGGTGACCGCACCGTTCAGGTCCACACCCACCGACATGGTAATGGGGCCGCCGAAGCCCTGACTCTGCACCTGGACGCAGTAGCCCAGCAGCTGGCCCTCGTCGTCATAGCCGGCGGTGATGGACAGTGCGCCTGGGGCGTAGTAGGGGGTCTCGGCTCCCACGGTGGCGGCGGGCATCGCTTGAGCCAGGATCTCCCGCTGGACCTGGAAGCCAGCCCGTGCGGTGTCCAGATCGGTGAGCCGGTGGACAGCGAAGATGGCCAAACAGGTCGCCGCAGCCACGCCCGCCAGGGGGCCCAGGGTCCTTAGAGCGGGGCGCAGCAGATCCAGCCAGGCCTCTCCAGGCGCCTGTCCCTCTTTGGGCTTGGGGTGCCTCAGGTTCAGCTGGGGGCGGACAAATTTAATCTCGGACAGGCTGGTACGCAGCTGTACCAGAAAGGCCCGGGTTACGGCGAAGTTGCCCATTCCAAACCGCCGGGGCAGACCCAACCGGTCCAGCAGCCACACCATACAGTTCATGGTGAGAATGGCCCAGCCAACCCCCTCGGGGTAGGAGCTGGAGGAGCGCAGCAGCACGGTGAGCAGGCCGCAGCCCACGCCAAACATGATCTGTCCCCTGGGGGTCACGGGGGAGGTGGCGGGGTCGGTGGCAAAGTAGATGGCCCCCATGAGCAGGCCGCCCCCCATCAGCTGATAGCCGGTCCACACCAGAGGGGAGACGCCGGCAGGGGCGGAGAACAGCGCGAAGAGAGCCACCGTGGCCAGGTAGGCGCCGGGGATACGCAGGGAGATGACCCGGCGCAGTAGCAGATAGATCAGCCCCAGCAGCAGCATGAAGGCGGACACCTCCCCCATGCAGCCCCCCCGCTGACCCAGCAGGAGCAGATCCAGCCCCTGGGGCGGCAGGGCCCCCTCGTGGAGGTAGGACATGGGAGTTGCGGCGGACAGAGTGTCCACGGCGTTGACGGACATACGGTGGAGGGGCAGGGTCCAGTTGGTCATCAGAATGGGCATGGTACCCGCCAGCATCCGTCCGGTCAGAGCGGGGTTCATAAAATTTCGGCCCAGGCCGCCGTAGAACTGCTTGACCACGATAATGGCGAAGGCGGAGCCCATCACAACGACCCAGTAAGGGGCGCTGGCGGGCAGGCTCAGGGCCAGCAGCAGACCGGTGACACAGGCGGAAAGGTCGCCGGTCGTGCCCCGCTGGTGGGTCAGGCGGCGGTAGAGGGCCTCAAAAAACACGCAGGAGAAGATGGACGCCCCGCACAGCGCAAGGGCCCGGGGGCCGAAGAAGAAGACGGCCATCCCCAGGGCGGGGGCCAGGGCCACCATCATGTCCAGCATCATGGCCTGGGTGGTGGCGGGCTGGCGCAGCTGGGGGGACAGCCGCTTGGGGGCAAAGACGGCGCTCATCTGCCCACCCCCTCTCGCCGCAGCAGACCGCGGGCCTGGGCAATGGTCTCCACCAGGGGGATCTGGGCGGGACAGATGAAGGAGCAGCAGCCACAGGCGCTGCAGTCCTCCAGGTGATACCTGGTCAGCCGTTTCAGGTCCCGTTCCTCCAGGGCAAGGCGGATAAAGGTGGGGGCCAGGTGCATGGGACAGGCGGCCACGCATTTGCCGCAGCGGATGCACACCCCGCCAGGGGTATCGGGCTTGTGCTCCCAGTCGGTGAGGCAGACCAGGCTGTTGAAGTCCTTGGTCACCGGGGCGTCCAGATTTTGCAGGGCAACCCCCATCATGGGTCCCCCCAGCAGCATCCGGTCCGACTCCTCGCACAGACCGCCGCAGGCCTCCAGCAGATGGCGCAGGGGGGTTCCGATGGGGACCCACAGGTTTCGGGGCCGGGTGACCGCCCCACCGGTGACGGTGACCGCCCGGTGGGTGAGGGGCCGCCCCTGCAGCAGGGCGTCCTGCATGGCGTAGACGGTGGCCACATTGAAGACGGCGCACTTCACATCCAGCGGAGAGCCTCCGGGAGGGACCTCCCGGCCGGTCACCGTCTGAATAATCTGCTTCTCCGCCCCCAGGGGGTAGCGGGTTCGAATGGTGACGATTTGAACTCTCACCCCGTGGAGACGGCGCAGGCGGCGTTCCACCGCTTCCACCGCGCTGAGCTTGTCCCCCTCGGTAACCAGCACGACCCGCTCACAGCCCAGGCAGCCGGCCAGCACCTGGGCGCCGCGGAGGATGTGTTCTCCCCGCTCCAGCAGCAGGCGGTAGTCGGCAGTCACATAGGGCTCGCACTCGGCGGCGTTGACGATCAGGGTATCAATGTTTCCGGCAGAGATACGCAGCTTCTCCCAGGTGGGGAAAGCGCCGCCCCCCATGCCCACAATGCCCGCCGCTTCCACGCGCTCCACCAGCAGGCCTAGGGTGAGCTGCCGGGGATCCAGGGGCACCATGGGGCTCTGATAGAGCTCATTGCGGTTGTCGTTATGGATGACGATTGCGGAAGCCAGACCGCCCCAGGGGTGGGGGCGCTTCTCAATGGCCGCAACCCGTCCGGAAATGCTGGCGTGGGCCGCCGCCCCGGTCTGGCCCCGGCGGGCGATAGGCTGGCCGATGGTCACCGGGTCGCCCGGGCTGACGATGGGGACGGCAGGGCCGTCGGAGCACATAATCAGTGGGATGACAACTTCCTTTGGCGTCTGAGGCAGCCGGGCCAGGGGCTTTCGCCTGGTACTGCCCTTTCTGATGGCAGGATATACCCCGCCGAAAAAGGAGTGAATCATATGGATAAACCTCCCCAGATCCTGCCCCGGCCAGCTGGACGGGACAAAATATGCGTCACTTTTCAATAATAATACAGAATACATCATAATCCAACAATCTCATTGTGTCAACGGCATTATGCCCAAGGTTTTGGCAGAAAAGAAGGCCGGTCAAGAAAAAAAGTCCCCGGCGGACGCCTCTCCCCTTCGCTGGGCTAAATTTCGGAAAAGATGGTTGACAAGCGGGAGAAATGTGATACAATAATCCGGGAAATGCGATGACGGAGCCAAGCGCAAGACAGCGGCCCGAAGCGAGAGGGGAGAGTGCAAGCCCTCGGCCAGAGCGTCTGCGCAGGCCACTCCCGAGCGGCCCGGGACAACCGGGACGGTATGCCCCCGTTACGGGCAGCTTGAGATGCCCCGCAGTGCCGGGGATAATCAGGGTGGTACCGTGGAAATTTCCGCCCCTGACAGCAGTGTCGGGGGCGTTTTTTTGCAGAAAGGAGGAGTTTTATCATGAGGCAATACGTGGTGGACGCCTTTGCCGTTCTGGAGGGAGACCGGGTGAAGCTGGCCGGCAAGGCGGTGCTCTATGTATGGTCAGAGCTAATGCTGGAGGGGATACAATGAGGAAAAAATTACTCCTGCTGTCCATTCTGGCGGCGCTGTGTCTGCTGGCGGGCTGTAAGGTCTCCGGCAATCCTCTGCCCGAGGGGATGGAGAAGGAGACCCTTCTGGAACAGGGGCGGGAGATTGTGACTCTGCTCAACGAGGGGGGATATCAGGAGGTCTACGACCGCCTGCGGGCCGACGCCCAGGAGACCTCCAGTCCCGAAGGGATCCAGACCTATATGGAGGAGCGGCTGGACAAGGCCCAGGCCTATGTGCGGGAGACCGAAGCCATAGCCACCGGCCAGAAGATCAAGGACACCGGCGAGCAGTACGGAACCGCGGTGTTCTACTGCAAGCACGAGAAAAAAAGCGTCATGTACCGCATCGCCTACAGCACCGATTTGGAGCTGATGGGCATTCAGGTCTCCGTGCGTTAGGGGGGCTGGATGGAGCGTATCATCGGGAGCCCCTTCCACAGCCTGAGCCGGGCGGTGGATATGCTGTGCCTCAATTTAGGAGAGACGGTGGAGCGGTATTTTGCCCGCCCAAAGCCGGACGGCCAGGTCCGGAGCGTCCCCTCCTACTCCATCCACCTTCAGACCCAGTGGCGGTTTGTCCGAAAGGGGCGGATCATCCTGGCCTCCCGGGATATTTACGAGCCCTTCGCCCCGGACCGGGCCGGCGAGGACTGGGCCTACGACCTGGTGGGCCGGCCTGCGGTGGAGAGCAGCCGGTTCGACGTGCTGTCCCCCGGTCTGTCCCGAAAACTGAGGGGGAGTACCGTCACCGGCTGCCGCGTCTCCCCCCTGGGGGACCTGAGTCTGGAGTTCTCCAACGGGACCCGGTTTGAGTCCTTCACCCCCTCCTCTCTGCGGGAGGAGCTGTGGCGGCTGGTGGACTATCAGAGGGAGGAGCATCTGGTGGTCTTCGACACGGAGACGCCGAGGCGGATGGACCCGGACCTTGTGCTGCGCGCCCTCCAGGAGCTGTCCGGCTGGATTGGGCCGGACGATCCCCTGGAGCGGGCCATGGAGCAGGTGGAACGCTATGACACGCTGTCCCCCCAGGAGCTGAAGCAGCTCAAGCGTGCCCTCTCCCATGAGGGGATGTTTCACATCAAGTGGCTGGGCGACCGCTGGGTCCCCGGCTTTGCGGGGGAGGGCCCGGGGAACCCCTGGTGGAACTATCTGGATCATATTGCGAAAATCTGTCAAGACAACTTATAAACTACAATTCGGAGGTAATCGACATGAAAGAACCCAAACCCTACGGTCTGAACGAGCTGCGGGAGATGTTCCTGAAATTCTTTGAGAGCAAGGGCCATCTCCGCCTGCCCAGCTTCTCCCTGATCCCCCAGAACGACGCCTCTCTGCTGCTCATCAACAGCGGCATGGCCCCCATGAAGCCCTGGTTTACCGGGGAGGAGGAGCCCCCCCGTCACCGGGTGTGTACCTGTCAGAAGTGTATCCGTACCGGCGACATTGAAAACATCGGCAAGACCGCCCGCCACGGCACCTACTTCGAGATGCTGGGCAACTTCTCCTTCGGCGACTACTTTAAGAAGGAGGCCATCCCCTACGCCTGGGAGTTCCTCACCAGCCCTGAGTGGGTTGGCCTGGATCCTGACCGGCTCTATCCCTCCGTCTTCGCCGGAAACGAGACGACCCCCGCCGACACGGAGGCCTTTGAGATCTGGAACAAGGTCATCGGCATCCCCGCCGAGCGCATTTTCAAGTTCGGCAAGGCGGACAACTTCTGGGAGCACGGCTCCGGCCCCTGCGGCCCCTGTTCGGAAATCTACTACGACCGCGGGGAGCAGTGGGGCTGCGGCAAGCCTGGCTGCACCGTGGGCTGCGACTGCGACCGGTATATTGAGGTGTGGAACGTGGTCTTCTCCCAGTTCGACAACGACGGCGAGGGCCACTATGAGGAGCTGAAGCAGAAGAACATTGACACCGGCATGGGCTTGGAGCGGCTGGCCTGCGTCTGCCAGGGGGTTGCCTCCCTGTTCGACGTGGATACCGTGATGAACATCACCAACAAGGTCAGCGAGATCACCCGCGCCCACTACGGCGAATCCCACGAGAAAGATGTCTCCCTGCGGGTCATCACCGACCACATCCGCTCCGCCGCCTTTATGATCTGCGACGGCGTTCTCCCCTCCAACGAGGGCCGGGGCTACGTGCTGCGCCGGCTACTGCGCCGGGCCGCCCGCCACGGCAAGCTGCTGGGGGTCAACGAGCCCTTCCTGTTCGAGGTGGTGGAGACCGTCATCCACGAGAACGAGGG
Organism: Pseudoflavonifractor sp. 60; assembly: GCF_009911645.1. Classification (GTDB taxonomy): domain Bacteria; phylum Bacillota; class Clostridia; order Oscillospirales; family Oscillospiraceae; genus Lawsonibacter. Next base: position 5,696 of record NZ_QWKI01000231.1, on the reverse strand, counting down.
CCACTACCCCGAGCTGCGGGAGCGGCAGGACTATATCACCAAGGTCATCCGGGTTGAGGAGGAGAATTTTGCCAAGACCATCGACGGCGGCCTGAAAATCTTTAACGATATGCTCCGTGGCCACCAGGAGAAGCAGGAAAAAACCTTCTCCGGGGCGGACGCCTTCAAGCTCTACGACACCTACGGCTTCCCCGTGGACCTGACCCTGGAGATGGTGGAGGAGCAGGGGATGAAGCTCAACGAGGAGGAGTTTCGCCAGCTCATGGAGGAGCAGCGCCAGCGGGCCCGGAAGGCCCGGGAGGCCCTGGGCGACCTGGGCTGGGCCGGTGTGGAGTTCGGCAAGGAGGTGCCCGCCACCGAGTTTGTGGGCTACAACGGCTGGAATCAGGCGGTCACGGAGGTCAAGGTAGTTGCAATTGTGGCCGAGGGGGCGCAGGTGGATGAGATCGTCTCCGGAGTGGAGGCCATTGTGGTGCTGGACAAGACTCCCTTCTACGCCGAGATGGGCGGTCAGGTGGCCGACCACGGCGCCATCTTCGCGGACATGATGAGCTTTGAGGTCACCGATGTGCAGCAGAACAAGGGCGGCAAGTATATGCACTACGGCAGGATGACCCAGGGCGTGCTCAAGGTGGGAGACACCGTCTGCGCTCAAATCGACTCTGCCCGCCGCCGGGCCGTTATGCGGGCCCACTCCGCAACCCATCTGCTGGACGCCGCTTTGCGCAAGGTGCTGGGGGACCACGTTCACCAGTCCGGCTCTCTGGTGGAGCCCGACCGGCTGCGCTTCGACTTCACCCACTTCTCCGCCATGACTCCGGAGGAGCTGAGCCAGGTGAGCGCCCTGGTCAACGACATGGTGCTCACGGGCAGCGACGTCCACACCGAGGTGCTGCCCATTGAGGAGGCCAAGAAGAAGGGGGCCATCGCCCTGTTCGGCGAGAAGTACGGCGACACCGTGCGGGTTGTGGAGATGGGCGACGGCTTCTCGGTGGAGTTCTGCGGCGGGACCCACCTGGACAACACGGCGAAAGTCGGCGTATTCCACATCACCAGCGAGTTCTCGGTGGCCGCCGGCGTGCGTCGCATCGAGGCCGCCACCGGCCGGGTATCCCTGGAGACCATGAACCGCAACCAGGAGCTGATCTTCCGGGCTGCCGCCGCCCTCAAGGCCAAGCCGGGCGAGCTCCAGGAGAAGGCGGAGGCCGCAATGGCTGAGATGAAGTCCCTGCGCCAGCGGATCGACAAGCTGCTGGCCAAGGAGGCCGCCGGCGAGACCGACCGCATCCTCTTCGGCGCCCACGAGGTAGGCGGCCTGAAGGTGCTCACTTCTGTGATCTCCGACGCCGACGCCCAGCGGCTGCGCCAGATGGGGGATATCCTCAAGGACCGGGAGCCCAATGTGGTGGCGGTGCTGGCCTCCGTCAGCGGCGAGAAGATCACCTTCCTGTGCGTGTGCGGCAAGGAGGCGGTGAAGCGGGGCATCAAGGCCGGGGACATTATCAAGCAGGTGTCCGCCATTGCCGGGGGCTCCGGCGGCGGCAAGCCCGACTCCGCCATGGGCGGCGGCAAGGACCTCCTGATGGTGGACAACGCCCTGGCCATGGTGGACAATGTGGTGTCCATGAAGCTGGGGCTGTAAACCATGACCCGAGACGATTTGAGGCGCTTTCATGCGCTGGATATTGACTTCGCGTCCATCGGTCTGGAGTGGGGCGGCCAGTTCTGCGATTATTTCTGTACTCCGGTGGACGCGGAGCCGGTGGGGGCCATCGGCTGCGACGGGGTCCATTTTATCCTCCTGCCGGGGGACGAGCGGGTGTTCTGTGTGGACCCCTGCATGGGGGAGGAGGGGAAGTTCGTCCTCCCTGTGGCCAGTCATTTCCGGGAATTTATGTCCTTCGTCCTCTATTGCCAGGACGCCAACCCCATCTCCCAGCTCTGGTGGATGACACAGGAGCAGTTCCGCGGCCTGCTGGCGGAGGATGCCGCGGCCCGAACAGAGGGGACGCATGAGGCACTTTTTGCCCATAAGGACGCCGCCCTGGCCGCCATTGCCAGAGAATTTGACCTGACCCCCGCCAGCCCCTTTGAAACAGTGAAAGCCCTCCAGGCCGGGTTCGACCCGTCAGTGCTGCATTTCTCCGACGAGTACTACGATACCCTGGGCCTGGAGCGGCCCCAGTAAGGAGGCGTTTCCATGAAGAACAACATCCCCGTGTTTAAATACCACCCCGACCCCTTCGCCACCGGCGTGTTTGAAGAGCTGGAGGAGCCGGTCACCTGCCCCTGCTGTGGGGAGAAGACCTCTGTGATCTACACCGGGCCCTTCTACTCGGTGGGCGAGGTAGAAAACCTGTGTCCCGCCTGCATCGCCAGCGGGGCGGCGGCGGAGAAGTACGACGGGGCCTTCCAGGACAGCGAGTCCACCGACGAGGTGGAGGACCTTGACAAGGTGGACGAGCTGGTCAGCCGTACCCCCGGCTACTGCGGCTGGCAGCAGGAGTACTGGCGGGCCCACTGCGGCGATTTCTGCGCCTACCTGGGGGACGTGGACTATCAGGGTCTGGTGGACCAAGGCATTCTGGAGGAGGTCCTGGAGGACCCGGAGCTGAACGATTGGCTCCGGGACAATCCCCAGTCCCTGGGGTGCAATCCCTACGGGTATCTCTTCCGGTGCCTCCACTGCGGAAAGCATCTGATTCAAACCGACTACGATTAGAGAGGAGAATGTTCCATGCTTCCCCAGGACCCGATTATTTTGCTCAGTTATGTGAACACCAAGCTCCGGGACCAGTACGCCAGCCTGGACGAGCTGTGCGACGACCTGGAGACGGACCGGGAGGAGCTGGTCCGGAAACTGGCTGCTGTGAACTATACCTACAACGCCAAGCAAAATCGGTTTGTGTAAGGAGGAGCCGTCATGGGACTGTTTGATAAGTTCAAAAAGCCCAAGGAGCCCCAGGCGCAGGCGCGGGTCAAGGAGGCGGCAATGCTGTTCTGTCCGGAGCCCGACCCCAAAAAGGTGCTGGACCGGATCGGTGAGCTGTTCCAGGTACAGACAGTGGGGGACCGGAACAACATAACCCTGTGTCAGGACGACATGGAGATCATCCTCCTGGCCAGTGCCCCCACCGACGAGGGGGAGAACGGTGAGTATGCCAAACAGCAGCTCCAAGGGGTTGCGGGCTATGTCTACCAGAACGAGACCCGGCTGCTGGAAGTCAAGCGTGGCCTGTTCTACCACCTGCGCCAGTGCAAGAGTCTGGTCCAGATCATCTACTCCTTCGACAGCGCCAGCCCGGCGGAAACCCGTGAGAAGGAAAAACAGGTGTTGGAGCCCCTCTTTGACATTACGGAGAAGCTGAAAGGGGTTATCACCTTCGGCGACGGTATGACCCTGCAAAACAGCAAGGGGCAGGTCATCCTGAACAAGGAGGGCAAATCCGACCTGGACTGGTATCTGCCAGCCGAACAGCCTGTCCCGGCGGACTGGGCCAAGAACGCGCCTCCGGAGAGCGTGGAGCGGCGGGACCGGTCGGTGGAGGCGCTGCGGGACCGGCACATCTATGTGACCCCCTGGCTGCCGCTGCTCCACGAGCGGGCGGAGGAGCCGGGCCGCACCGTGGAGGAGGTCTGTCAGCGGGCGGCGGCGCTGCTGGTTGTATCGCTGTACTCCGAGTGCCGCCTGGGGGAGCACATGAGCTATGAGGAGGCCCGGGAGTTTGTAGCGCCCATCATCGACAGCTACCAGGCGGAGCCTTTCTTTTCCCCGGCGGAGAGGGCCTATCTGGACGACCCCGAGTCCACCGAGCAGACCCAAATCCAGTACGCCTGGCAGTATGAGAACCTGTGGGCCATGGAGTGGGCCCTGGGGCTGACCGACGACCTGTTCTGGCCCGACCGCATCTGCAACGTGCCCGAGTCGGTGCGGCTGCTGCATGAGGTCCCCGATTTGGAGAGTCTGACCCAGGCGGCCCGGCTGCGCCCCCGAAAGGAGCTGCTGGAACAGGCCGATCTGATCTACCGCCTCCACTGGGCCTGCGTGGATGCCCGGGTGATGGGGATGCCCGCCCCCCAGGGGGTTGAGGAGGGTGTGGTCATGGAGCGCCACCGGGCCCTGTTCTGGCTGGCGGGCTGTGACAATATGTGCCCCTGGGACGAGGTGGATTTGTCCACGTAAATACAGCGAAAGGGACAGCCCGCCAGGGCTGTCCCTTATGCTGTTGAAAAGCGGCTGAAGCAGAAGTATCCTGATCTGCGTTTCGTTTTTCATAAAGAGTCTTTTAATGTTTTATCCTATTAAGAGCGCTAAACTAGCGAAACTCGTATATATGATAAAAAATTCGAAAAGAGATTTGGAATATAGAGTTGAGAATCCACAGACCAAATTTCCCCTTGGAATACTCCATTTAAAACCATTATTTCTTGGGTAAAGAACTTTTTGGGCGTATTTTGTGGTTCTATGAGGGCTGCAACTGGTAATGCACCACATAAAACACTATATTCTTTCTTCAGCCACGTTTTATGTACCTGCTCTGGAGTAGTAATATCAGGAAAATGTTTTCCCCAGCTGTCCCAGAAGCTGGGGTTTATTGGATTGTAATACGGTTTCATAGAAACTTTTGCGAGATCTTCTTCAGTTTGGAAGGGAAAGGGTTCTGTAAGTCCTGGCATATCCTCAAAGGCCTGAAGCGGATATATGACCCAGGTACCATATTTCCCGCCATTAGCAATCTGTGTAATAAACTGGACATATTCTTTTGGAAGCGTGATCCCGTGCCTGTATTCAAAATCCCGTACCTCATTGAGGGACATGGGCGGATTCCAATTAGCCCCCCGCTTTCTGTGCCGTTCCACTTTTTCGCGGGCAGCCAGAATCAAATCCATCTTTTCTGTGGCAGACTGATTTGCCTTGAGCTGTTTCCGGATGAATTTTTGCAGCTTTTTGGCGAGATGAAGCTCCAGCCAGTCCAGAAAGCTGCAGTCCTTCAGCCTCACAATGCCTGGCTCCGCCCGGTACCACACCTCTCCCCGACAGGGCCCTGTTACCACCAGCAGATAAGTATCATTGCCGCAACACTCATCCTCCATCAACGTGACAAATCCGTTCCCATTGTATGCCGCCTCCATCTGAGGCTCAGGGTCTGGACTCTGCGCCCAGACCAGGGTGTCCTCCACCGCAAAGGGACGGCCCAAGCGCTCCAATTCGCCGGGCTCCTGGGGGAAGGGAAGGAGCTGGTCACAGTCGTCGGTGATGGGCGGCAAAGTTCCGCCGTTCCCCACCAGAGTAAGAAAAAGCCGGAAATCTTCGGGTAAAATAAAATCGTACTTCTTCTCCAAAACTTGAAGCTCCTCGGGTGACATAGGAGGATTCAATTTGCAGTTCCGCTTACGGTTCAATTTCTTTTTTAGCGCCAATATTCGTTCTTCTAAAGTCATAACAACCACCTTCAGAATATTTCTAATTCGTTTTCATATTCCTGCTGACCATATGCCTATTGGAATACAAGCATTTGAACCATAATACTCGTATATTTTAGCAAAAATGGCGCGCCTGAGCAAGCCCTCGCTGCCGCCGTAGTCGGTAGTACAGAAGATACTCGCGCCCTTGGGAATCTCCCGGCCATTTGATGCAACCGAAAACCGTATTGGGTCTTGCGTTTTAACATCAGTTTCCGCTATAATATCCTGAA
>NZ_QWKI01000230.1 GCF_009911645.1 Pseudoflavonifractor sp. 60 | reverse complement strand
CAAGTCAATCCCCACCCGGCTTCGCCGGGAGCCCCTTTTCAAAGGGGCCAGGCCGCCTGCGGGCGGGACGAGGGATGGGTCCGGCGGAGCAGGGGCGCACATCACAGAACCGACTCCAATCCCACGGGGTCCACAATGGTGAGGGTCTTCCCCTGGCGCAGGATGAAGCCGCTGTCCTCCAGCCGGGAGAAGGCCCGGTAGAGGGAGGCCCGGCTCAGCCCCAGCCGCTGGCACAGTTGGGTTGCGGGACAGGTGAGGGTTTCCGTCCCCGCCGCCAGCAGATAACGGGCCAGTTTCCCCTCCGCCCCGGGCTGGGCCAGGGTCTGGAGGCGGCCCGAGAGGAAGCGGATCCGCCCGGTGAGGTACCGCAGATAGTTTTCCCGAATTTTCCCCTGTTCAGCCAGCAGACGGTCCACCAGGGCCTGTTCCAGCATGAGGCACTGGCTGGCGCGGCAGGTGGTGATGGTGGCGGCGAATTCCGCCGTATCGCTGTACAGGGCGGCGGCCCCGAACAGGTCGCCGGGCTCCAGCAGACTGACCGCCAGAGCCCCCTTGGTCACCTGGAGCTGGCCGGACAGCACGATCCCCAGGCACCGGCGGAAGCGGACGGGGTCATACACCACCTGACCTGGGGCAAACGCGGCCCGTCCGGCCCCCTCGGTCTGGTCCAGAGCCCCCAGCCAGGCCGCCTCAATCCCCCGAAACAGGGGGCCGCCGGCAAGCAGGGCGATTTCCTCCTGAGAGAGCAAGGTCACCAGCTCCAAACTGTCTTATTTGAGACAGTTCGCATTATACCGGACCAGGAAGAAAAAGTCAACCCCGGCGATGAAAAAACCGTCGGGGCTGACTGTGTTGAAGTCATCTCTGTTTACTCGTAGTACTCCACCAGCTCGAAGGCGCCGATGGCCTGGCAGGTGTCGCAGATATCGGGCCGCTCCTCGAACACTGCGCCGCAGAACTGGCAGCGGTAGCCCATCTTTTTCTGCCGGGGAGCGGAGGTCTCCCGGACATCCTCCCGGACGGGGGCCTGTTCCGGGGCGGTCTGGGTCAGCTTGGCCAGCAGGGTCATAAACCGCCCCTCGTGGCTGCGCTCAATGGCGGCCACCTTCTCAAACATCACCGCGATCTCCTCCAGCCCCTCCTCCCGGGCCTGGGCGGCAAAATCGGGGTACATATCGTGCCACTCGCTGTACTCCCCCATGGCGGCCTGGGTCAGGCACTCCCGGGTATCGCCGGGCTTGCCGTAGAGCAGTTCAAACCAGAACTTGGCGTGCATCATCTCGTTTTTTGCCATCTGCTCAAAGGCGGCGGCGGCCTCCTCGTCCCCGCTGGCCCGGGCAGCCTGGGCGAAATAGGTGTACTTGTTGCGGGCAATAGACTCCCCTGCCAGCGCTTTGCGGAGATTTTCCGCCGTCTTGGTGTCCTTGATATCCATGTCAATCTCCTCCTGTTCAGTTTAAAAATAGATGAAATAAACAAGGTATGAGACAAATCGCAGCAGCGCCTGCAATGCAGACTGTATAAACATAGATGACCTTCTCACGTTCATCTTTTTTCATTGCGTTTCTCCTTTGCTTCAATATGTCAGGCCGGGTCAATCCTCCTCATACAGCTCCGGGCGGAACACCCCGTCCTCCCCCCGGCTCCAGGCGGTGCCCGGCTCGGAGTCCAGCAGAGGGATGATCTCCGGGTCGTAGTTGCAGATGGTATTCAGGGCATAGACGCCGGAGCGGTCCGGGTCGTCCATGTAGCCCTCGCTCTCGTCCCCGGCGGTGAAGCGCCAGCCGCTGTCCCAGGCCTCGTCCCCGGAGTCGGGTTCCACCCGCCAGCAGTAGCCCACCGGGGCCCCGTCCACCACAATGCGGTCGGTGGCGATACAGCCCTGGGGGCCCTCCCCCTGGTAGAGCTCCTTCAGCTCCTCCCGGGGGATGGCGAACCGCTTTTCGGGCAGGCCGCTGCACACGCTCTCCCGCCGGATATCCACCACCGCCAGCTGTTCCGGGCGAAACTGCTCCAGCAGGGTCTGGGCGTCGTGGCGGAGCTTGAACTGCATCTCCTCAAAGGTGAGAGGGATCATCTGGTAGAAATTCACCTCGTCCCCGCCGGGGAGCTCACAGCACACCGCCTCCTGGTCAAAGCCCTGTGGGCCGGTGAGGATCAGGCCGCATAATTTGGTGTTTTCCGCGAAGGGAGCGTCGTCCGGGTTGGCGATGGTGTGGCCCCAGCCCAGCCAGCCGTCCTCGTTGATGGGCAGACGGGCCAGAATTTTCAGCCAGCGGATGGGCCAGTACCACTCCTCTCCCCCTTCGCCCACCTTCCAGTCCGGGGGCAGGGTCACAATAATCTCCGCCCGCTCCAGCTTCTTCTCCGCCAGCTCGGCGGGGACGTTCATCCGGTGGGCCCCCATGCCGAAGGTGGACAGGACGTAGTAATTCCGCTCTGGGGTGGGTTTCATAATGTAGATATCCACATGGATGTCGGGGGACATGATTTCGTGAAACACGTTGTCGCAGGGGCCGAAGTAACGCTCCAGGTGGGCCTCCACCGCGTTCCAGTCCTCCTGCTCATACATCTCCGGGCTGCACCCCTTGGCGGCGATGTACTTCTCACACTCCCGGACGAAGTTCCTGGCGTCCTCGTCGGCGGGGTCCAGCTCCAGCGTTTTCTGGAAGCACTCCAGCGCCTCCTCCTCCCGGTCCAGGTAGAACAGGGCGTAGCCCAGCCGGTAGTGCCACAGGGGGTCCTCCGCCCCCTCCTCCGCCACAGAGCGCAGCAGCCCCTCCGCCCGCTCCAGCTGTCCCTTGGCCTCCGGCTTGTCCAGGTCTGCGATGTTGTTGTAGGCCCGGGCCAGCTGGCAGGTGAGGGTATAGTCCAGTGTCTGGGTGTTGGAAAGCGTCTCCAGGCAGTCGATGATCTTCTGGTATTCGTCCTCCTGGTTCCATTTGTTCAGGAGAGCTAAAAAGTCGTTCATCTCCAGGCTCCTTTCCTTTGTATTGTCCTCGCCGGACGGGCCTTCTTTTTCTTGTAAGAAAAAGAAGCAAAAAGAACTTTTTCCTCGCTCTGACAAACATTCCAACTCTGTCAGCCATCCGCCCGGTCACGATACCGAATTCTAATTGATATTGTTATGATAACTGTCTATGAAGATAGCATCAGAACTCGATTTTTAGGGACATGCCCTCCACGTTGACCCCCTCGGAACGGGTTATGCGCAGCTTCTGGTCGGCGGTATAGCCCAGGGTCTCCCCATCTCGGAGGGTCACGTTCTCCTGGATGATATACCCGGCGGTATTCAGAAGCATCATGTGGACGTCCTGGGGGGACTGCTGGCTGTCCCGGATCTCCAGCTCGTCCCTGCCGAAGGAGCGCAGGCCGTTGGTCCAGCCGCAGACCCCCTTCTCATACCGCACCAGCCCCACAAAGACCAGGTCCATCAGGGGCAGGTGGCCCTCCTTCAAATCCTGGGAGACCTTGACAAAGTAGTCGGGCAGCCAGACGGTGCCGTTGGTGTACACCCCCAGGGCATTGGGGGCCCGGAGCAGGGTGGAGACGATTTTGACATACAGCTCCCCCCGCCGGCGGGGCGGGTGTTCCTTGTCCACCACCGCCACCATCACATGGGCCGTGTGGTCCCTGGCGGCGGCCAGAGCGGCGTCCCGCTCCATAAAGTTGCTGTTGGCCCAGTACTCCGCCTCCCCCTCGGGGACGGGGAACTCCATCAGAGAGGCGGCCACCGTCATGCCCTCCACATCGAAGACCGCCGTGCTCCCCTCGTCGTCGGAGGCGGCCTCCTGGCTGTCCTCGGGCGGGTAGTCGATACCCCAGTCCCTGTTCAGCGCCGCCTTGAAGGTCTCCAGGTCCCACTCCGGGGTGGACAGCAGCACAAAGCCGGAGAATGGCCCCGCGTTGCTCTGGCGCTCCGCCTCCTCCTCGGCCAGGTCCTGTTGGCACTGGCGGATGACCTCCACCATAAGCCGGCACCGCTCCTGGGCATCGGCGGGGTTGTAGGGCTCCCTGACGCTGAAGGTGTGGCCGCAGGGCTCCAGGGTCTCGGTGTCCTCAAAGCCGCACACCCCCACCAGCCACTTGCCCAGCAGAGATTTCTTGTACTTGATGATGTAGTAGTGGCAGTCGTGGAGGTCAAACTCCCCCGCAATCTCAATTTTGGCCGGGGCCTTGCCCAGCTCCTGGGGGTGGGCAAGCCATGCGCTCATGGCCTCCCGTGCCGCCTGCTGCTGCTTGGTCATGGTTTCTCCTTCTTTCTTGTTTGGAAATGTTGTTGAACAAAACGGGACCAGCCGCCCAGCTCCCTTAGCAATGAGAGTCCTCCAGTGCGCACACTGGGACGGGGAATAGGCCCTGCGCAGCAGGGTCCCACAAGCGGCGAAGCCGCTTGCCCCCTTTTGAAAGGGGGTGCCCGAGCGAAGCGAGGGCGGGGGATTGTTTTTTGGCAGACTATCTTCTACCTCAGATTTCAAGTAGAAGCAGTGCCAGCAAGTCAATCCCCACCGCACCGCTCTGCCCCTTTTCAAAGGGGGCCCCTGAGCGAAACGAGGGCGGGGGATTGTCATAGGAAAGCTACTTTTATTTGAGCTTTCAAGCAGAAGAAATATTCTAGGGCTGGGCCTGGACGGTGTGCTTTTCCACGTCCTGGGTATTGGCGGTAATTTTCCCCAGCAGCTCCACAATACCGGGGCGGTCCTCCTCCCGCAGGTGGGTGACTGTGATGACGAAGAGGGACGGCCCGGTGATGACCTCCGCCCGCACCTGAAAATAGGGCTGCTCTTTGTCGTCCATCTCCCGCCAGGCGTGGCGCACCGCACCGCCCTGAACGGAGAACTCCGTCAAGTCGTTGTCGTCCTTGAGCACCGGAGTAAAGCTGGCGTCGCCGTTTTTCATCCGGTAGCCGTTGACCCGCCAGATGGGGCTGTGGCTGGAGGTGTCGGCCCACTTGTGACAGCCGCTGTTCTCGTCCCACTCCTCCCACTCAAACCGATACCGTCCGGGCAGGGTCAGCCGCAGGGGGCCGATGGAGTAGGTGACCAGCCCCTTCCGGTAGCCGGGGGCAAACTCCTCCTCCAGCTCGGGGCCGTCGGGGAGGGCGGGGGCCCGGTCTGCCAGGGCGCACACCTCCTCATAGGCTTTCCGGGGCAGGGGCAGAGCTGGGTCCAGCTTTGCGGCCATCTCCAGATGATCACAAATGGCGTTGTTGATGTGTTCCTCTTCCTCATCCCGGGCCGCGGAGGCGTACCAGCACCGCTCCCACAGCAGGTTCAGCGCAGCCTGCCGGTCATAGAGGGCGTCCCGTCTGCCGGGATGGTACCACAGGAAAAACCGCCGGGCCAGGGCCTCGATGCCCTGCTGCTCCACCGTATCCCGCATCCACTTGGCAGAGAACCGCCCCACCGGGGTGATCACCGTGCCGGGCACGTTCTCGGGCATATAGGAGTCCAGGTCCCAGCACATACACACGCTGGAGTGCTCCTCCCCAAACTGCCCGGTCAGCACCTCCACCATGGTCTTCAGCCAGGGATGGAAGTGCTCCCGGAGCATTTTGTCAAAGTCCCGGTGCCGGTAGTAATCCGTCTCGTCGGCCACCTCCAGCTTCTGGAGCCCCAGCGCGTCCAGGGCCTCCACCGCCGCCTGGTGCAGCCCCGGCCCGGCGGGGGTTGAGACGCACTCCCCCTCAACCCTCCACTGGGCGAACAGGCCGCTCTCCTTCTTCCAGCTCAGACGCACCGCGCCATCCAGCGGACACAGGTTCAGCGTCAGTCCCGCCTCCCCCTTTTCCGGGGCCTCCCAGGCATAGACGCCGTAATTGCGCTCCTGCGCCAGCCTCCGGACGGTTTCCAGCAAAATCTCCGGCTTTTTGACCTTTCCGGAAAAGGAAAAACCGATGCTCATATCAAACACTCCTAATCTTATTTCTGCGGCCTGGAGCCGGGCCTGCCCTCCTGCCGCTGGGCCTGAACGATCTCCCGCCGGGCGGCGGAATTGACCACCTGAATGCGGCCAATCAGGTCCGCCACCTGGCCCAGCTGCTCCGGAGCGGCGCAGGTGGCGGTGACGAGATAGAGAGAGGGGCCGGTGATGACCTCACACTGGGCCTGATAGAGGGTCTGTCCCTCCTCCCGGACGTCCCGCCAGCCCCAGCGCAGGGCCCCGCCCTTGAGCTTCCGCCCCTCCACGCCGTGAAGGGTGTCCAGATTGCTGGTAAAGCGGGCCTCCCCCTCCCGGGTCTGGTAGGCGCTCACCCGCCACACGGGACCGCCGCCGCTCCACAGGTGGGCTCCGCCGCCCCTCTCCCAGCGCTCCCAGCCCCTGCGGCAGACGCCGGGCAGCGTAAGGCGCAGCTGGCCTGCGGCGTGGGTCACCAGCCCCCTTCGATAGCCGGGCTGGAACTGGCCGGACAGCTCCGGACCCTCGGGCAGGGCGGGGGTCCGGCCCTCCAGGGCGCACACCTCCCGATAGGCCCGCCGGGGCAGGGGCAGCGCGGGGTCCATTTTCGCCGCCCGCTCCAGGTCGTTGAGGATGGAGGCATTCACCTCAGCCTCCTCCCGGCTCACGGCGGAGGGGAGGAAACAGCACTGCTCCCACAGCGTATTCACCGCCCGGTTGCGGTAGAAGCGGGCGTCCCGGGTCCGGCCGTCCCAGAGGAAAAAGCGGTCGGCCAGCACCTGAATCCCCTCCTCCTCCAGCTCCACCAGCTCCCCCAGCCGGAAGCGGCCCATGGGGGTCACCGCCGTGCCGGGGATGCTCTCGGGGGCGTACTGCTCCAGAGCCCAGCACAGCTGAATGCCGGAGACGGCGGCGGCGTCCTCCTGGCGGCACACCTCCACCAGCGTCCTCAGCCAGGGGTTGAAGTGCTCCTCTTTCATGCGCCCAAAGTCCCGCTGGCGGTAGAAGCCGGTCTCGTCCTCCACCGTCAGCCCGCGGATGGGCAGGGCGTCCACCAGCTCCACCGCCGCCCGGTGGAAGCCCGCTCCGGCGGGGGTCGAGATACAGCCGCCCCACACCAGCCAGCCTTCCTTCCCCCGCTTCCAGTACAGGTTGACCACGCCCCCCAGAGGGCACACCGCCAACTTCATCCGGTTCTCTCCGGCGGCCAGACCGTAGCCCTCCTTGGCCGCCAGCTCCCTGGCCGCCTCCAGCAGCCCCTCCGGGCCGTCAATTTGGCCGGTAAATTGTAATCCTATGCTCATTCATATCCCGCTCCTCTCCCTCCCCTCTGCGGTGCAGGGGGAGGTAAATCCCCTCTGGGGGCCCGCCGTCAGCTCTGTTCCTCCTCCGCCTTCAGGCCGATGCCACCGGCCCCCTGGCGGAAGGTGTGGAAGGCGGCCCAGGCCACGGGGGCCTCCCGGAAGACCTCCACGGCGGTGTCCAGCAGGGTCTTCAGGTCCCAGGCGATAAAGTCCAGATAGCCCAGGGTCGTCCCGGTAGCCCCGCCGGTGAATGTGACGATCCCCTCGCCGCACCGGCCCAGGATGGTCTGCTCCAGCTTGTCCCGCAGGTCCAGGATCTCTTCGATTCCCTCCAGGGGGTAGTAGAAGAAGCCGGGGACCGCGCCGTCCTGGTGGAGGCAGTCCATATAGTAGTCATCCCCCTGGAAGTAGCCCTTGAGCAGGGGTACACAGCAGGTCACACCGGCGTACACGTCCCGCCGCAGCTCCCAGTCCTCCTCCTGGCAGGGCTCCCCCCGATAGGCGGTGTACCGCGCCCCGGCCATTTCCGGGTCATTGGCCTGGGGCCAGCCCTCCGGGTCCACCTCACGGGCCACAAAATCCGCCAGGGCGCTCAGCGGGATGCTCTCCCCCTCCGCTGGGGCCTCCAGCACGTCCAGATAGTCCACATACCGCATGGCGGCCAGCTCCCCCAGGGCCTGGTCCAGCAGGTTGTAGAGAATATAGTGCCGCTCCCCCTCGGGCTGCTTCCCCAGCTTTTCGCAGTACATCCTCAGGCCCAGGCCGCAGTCCTCCGTCTTCTCCGCCCAGACCTGCACGTCCTCCAGGGTCACCTCCTGGCCGAACATCCGCAGGGCAAACTTCCCGCTCCGGGCCCGGCCCACAATAATATTCCACTTGTCCAGCAGCTGCTTGGGGGCCAGCCGCTGAAAATAGACCAGCTGGAACATCCGGCACCGGTCCCCCTGGGGGGACAAAATCAGCTCATGCTTTTCCCCGTTATAGCCCAGCTCAAAGGCGGGGGCGGAAAAGGCGGGGGCGAGCAGCTCAGAGCACCGCTCCACCAGCTCCTCGCTTATGTCCCCCCGGTCCTTCTGGTCCATCAGGGCCCGCAGCGCCCCCTCCCCCTCCAAAAAGGCGGCCCAGCCCTCCTGGGCCCGGACCCGGAAGGGCTTCACCCCCAGGGGCAGCTCCAGGCTCTGCCGGCAGCGGGCGATGAACTCCAAGGTGTCCCCGTCCCCGGGGCGGGCCTCCAGGGCCTTTTCAAAGCGGGGCAGAGCCAGACTCTCCTGGTCCAGATAGAAGTAGGCGTAGGCCAGCCGGAAGTTCCAGGTGTGGACCGCGTCCGGGTCCTCTGCATCCTCCAGCCGGTCCTCCAGGGAGAGCAGTAGATCCACCGCCCGTTGGTACAGGGGCCGGTCCTTCGGCGGCAGCACGTTGATGGCCAGATTGTTGTAGGCCCGGGCCAGGGTGCTGATAAGGTTGAAGTCCAGCTCCCCCTCCGGCAGGGCCTCCACCGCGTCAATGATCTTCTGGTACTGCTCCTCCTGGTTCCACTGCTCCAGCTGGTTTAAAAATTCCTGATTCATGGCGTTCTCCTTCCCGATCGCATACCTTGACTCTATCACAGGCCCTGTCCCATAAACCGGACCCTCAATTGTGCTCCAGACTGCTCAAATAGGCCGCCGGGCCCCGCTGGTACAGGTCGCCGCCATGGGCGTCCAGGATGACAGTGAGGGGCATATCCGTAACCTCCAGCCGGCGCACCGCCTCACAGCCCAGGTCCTCCCAGCAGATGACCTCCAGCTCCCTCACGCTGGCGGCCATCAGCGCCCCCGCGCCCCCCAGGGCCGCCAGATAGACCGCCCCATTGCGCACCACCGCCTCCTTCACCGCCTGGCTCCTGGCCCCCTTGCCGATCATAACGGCCTGGCCCAGGTCCAGCAGCCGGGGGGAGTAGGCATCCATCCGCCCGCTGGTGGTGGGTCCGGCGGAGCCAATCACTTGGCCGGGGCGCTCCGGGGTGGGGCCCACGTAGTACAGCGCGGAGCCCTCCACCGGAAAGGGCAGTCCCTCCCCGGCGTCCAGCAGCTCCATCATCCGCTTGTGGGCGGCGTCCCGGGCGGTGTACACCGTCCCCGACAGTAGCACCGTGTCCCCCGCCTCCAGGGGAGCCAAATCCTCCCGGGTGACGGGAGTGGTCAGCTTGTATTGCATCAAAATCCCTCCTATTTTTCCACAGACTGTCCCTTCCACGCAAACCGCCGGAACCGGGTCCCCTGGTGGGTGAGCTGGCCCAGGGTCTCCTCCTCCAGCGCCTTCCATACCCGCCGGGGAACGTGACAGCGAATGCGCTCCCCCGTCTCCTTGAGCTCGAACTCGGCGGTGTAGGTGGTGGACACCGTCCCGCCGGTGTTGGTGGTGTGCCGCCGCTTCCGAATCAGAAGGGCGGTCTGGGTCAGCTCCGGGGAGTTTTCGTTGCTGATAAACTCCCTGATGTTCTGGACCAGGATGATAATAAAGGCGCCAACGACGATCAGGGCCAGCAGTTCCATCCCTCAATCTCCTCTCCCCCAAGAGCTTCCCCCGCTTTGGTGTACGCCTCCGTACAACTGGGATTCCCTATGGTAATGGTCATAGTTATGTAATGGTTATGGTTATTGTCATGGTTATGGCGCCCGGGGCGGGCTGGCAGAGAGAGCGGGGGAGAAAAATCTTTTTTTCAGCGCGGAGGCCCACCCTCAGAACAGCCCCTCAAACACAGCCAGGGTCTCCTCACTCATTCTCCGGGTCGCCGTGAGACTGCTGGAGAGCACACTGCCGTTGGGGCTAAATTTCAGCGGCTTCTCCTTGCTCTTGGGGTAGCCGAAGCGCAGTTCGGGCAAAATCTCGTCGGGCAGCTGCCGGGGCTCGATGGAGGACCCCTCCTCCCCCCACACCGCCCACTGGGAACAGCAGTTGAAGGGGTTCTGGTGCTCCAGATGGGGTTTCTCCACCAGCTCAGACTTGGGAATGACCTGGATTCCCTCCGGCACGGCCTCAAGGCAGTTAAACCTTCTGCAATCCCAGGTCCAGATGAAATCCTCTCGCTGTTCCAGCGCGATCCCCTCCGGGATCAGAGCGCCGTGCTGGGTCCCCAGCTCCCGCATGATGTAGTCAAAGGCCCGCTCCCTGTGGGTCACCGGCAGGCGGGCCAGAACGTACAGGCGCTTGTTCATCTGGGTCACCGGAAATACCACGTCCCCCACCTTGATGGAGGCGATTGTCGGCATACGGGCGTGAATGCTCCCGTAGACCACCTTGATGGGGCCGGTGTCCCCCGCCTTTTTGATCTCATCCCATCGGTCCTGAGGCCAATAGACCATATATCCAGCCATAGAAGTTCCTCCTTGTTGATTGCTTTCCTCATTCAGAGCCCCGCCCTGCCGTTCCCTCACCCTTGCACCAGCAGGGCCGGGATTGATTTGCTGGCATTACTTCTACTTGGAATCTAAAATAGAAGCAGTTGTCCTAAGACAATCCCCCGCCCTCGCTTCGCTCAGGGGCCCCCTTTGCCAAAGGGGGCAAGTGGCTTCGCCGCTTGGGGGCCCTGCTTCGCAGGGCTCATCCCTCGTCCCGCCCGCAGGCGGCCTGGCCCCTTTAAAAAGGGGCTCCGCGAA
>NZ_QWKI01000229.1 GCF_009911645.1 Pseudoflavonifractor sp. 60 | reverse complement strand
GATTGATTTGCTGGCATTACTTCTACTTGGAATCTAAAATAGAAGCGGTCGTCCTAAGACAATCCCCCGCCCTCGCTCCGCTCGGGCACCCCCTTTCAAAAGGGGGCAAGCGGCTGCGCCGCTTGGGGGCCCGGCGTGGAAGAAAGCCCCAGGTCACAGCAGTTCCGACGCCCGCCGGGTCACGTGACAGCTCACGTTCACCGCCACGGGCAGGCCGGCCACGTGGGTGGGGGCGGTCTCGATGGCCAGGCCCAGGCAGGTGGTTTTTCCGCCGAAGCCCTGGGGGCCGATGCCCAGGGCGTTGATCTCCTCCAGCAGTTCCCGTTCCAGGGCGGCGTAGAAGGGGTCGGGATGGGGCTGGTCCAGGGGGCGGAGCAGGGCGTGCTTGGCCAGGGCGGCCACCTTGTCAAAGCTGCCGCCGATGCCCACCCCCAGCACAGTGGGCGGACAGGGATTGGGCCCGGCCAGGCGGACGGTCTCCACCACGAACCGCTTCACTCCCTCCGCCCCGTCGGCGGGCTTGAGCATAGCCAGGCGGCTCATGTTTTCCGAACCGAAGCCCTTGGGGGCCACGGTAATGGCGCACCGGTCCCCGGGGACAATACGCACAGTAATAGCAGCCGGGCTGTTATCCCCGGTGTTGACCCGGCGCAGGGGGTCGGCCACAATGGATTTCCGCAGAAAGCCCTCCCCGTAGCCCTGGCGGACCCCCTGGTGGATGGCCTCCTCAAAATCCCCCTCAATGTGGACCTCCTGGCCCAGCTCCACGAAGACGCAGGCCATACCCGTGTCCTGACAGATGGGCAGGTCCCGCTCCCCTGCCAGCTTCAGGTTGTCCTGGAGCAGTCCCAGGGTCTCCTCCGCCAGGGGCCAGGGCTCGGCGGAGCGGGCCAGCTCCAGGGCCCGGTTCACGTCCTCGGGCAGGAGGGTGTTGGCCTGGATGCACAGCCGGGCCACGGCGGCGGTGAGCTGGTTGGCGGAAAGGGTACGCATAGCAGCACTTCCTCTCAAGACTTTTCCCCATTTTACCATAATCCGCCCCCGCTTTCAACCGGGGCAAAGCCGGATGAAAATTTTTCTCCCTCCATGTATAACCCCCCGCCAGCCTGTCCAAAATAGGCTTCGGAGGTGGTTTTTTGAAAAACCGGAGCTTTTTAAACAAGCTGGGCGATTTCGCCATGGGAAAGGGCTTTTACATAGTCCTGTTCCTGTGCATCGCCGCCATAGGAATTTCGGGCTATTATCTGCTGCAAACTGTTATGGGAGGCATGAACTCCACCACACCGGTGGGGGGAGACGCCTCGGTCACACTCCCGGACCACAGCGTGGTCCAGCCCTCGGTCCCCACACCCAGTCCGGTCCAGACCCCGGAGACCCCTGTCACCGTCCCTGAGCCCGCCGTTCAGCCGGACGACCCGGAGCCGGTGAAGGACAACACACCGGAGCCGGACACTCAAACCGATACCCAGACCCAGGAGAGCACGCAGACCCTGTCCAAGGTCTTCACCTGGCCGGTGCAGGGGGCGGTGCTGCGGGACTTCAGCGTGGAGACCCTCTCTCTGGACCCCACCCTGGGGGACTGGCGCACCCACGGCGGGCTTGACATTGCCGCCGCCCAGGGGGTCAATGTGCTGTCCATCAGCGCGGGCACGGTGGAACAGATCTACCACGACGGTCTGATGGGTACCACCGTTGTGGTGAACCACGGCGGCGGCCTCCAGTCCTGGTACTGCAACCTGAACGAGGAGGTGGCCGTGGAGGTGGGCGACTCGGTGGAAATCGGCGGCGTCCTGGGCACGGTGGGCTCTACCGCCATCGCCGAGGTGGGGGTAGACTCCCACATCCACCTGGAGACCCTTCTGGAGGGCCAGCCGGTGGACCCCAGAGATTATTTAAACTGAATATGCAAAAGGGGCCCTTACGGGCCCCTCTTGTTATAGCTTCGCTTTGGGCAGGTTCCAGTGGAAGTGGGCCGCCAGGACCCGGATGATGACCACCGTAATCAGGCCCACCGTCATAGCGTCCATGCTGTCCACGTGGCCCCACATTCCCGCGCACACCGCCGCCCCCGCCAGCGAGGCGCAGGCATAGATGTGCTTGACAAAAATGTAGGGCACCTCCTGGGCCAGCAGGTCCCGGACCACGCCGCCCCCCACGCCGGTGACGACACCCACGAAGACCAGCAGGTAGAAGGTGGGGGCCGCCGAGCGCTGATAGGCCAGCTCAACCCCGATGACGGTAAAGGCTCCCAGCCCCAGGGTGTCCATCCAGAACAGCAGTTTATTATAGTGGTCCGGATTGTGCATCAGCAGCAGCCGGACCCGACGGGAGAAGATCACCGCCGAGGTGACCAGAGCCACCAGGGCACAGGTGGGGTCTCGGAAGGCCATAGGGGGCGTCAGACCCAGGAGCAGGTCCCGAAAGACGCCGCCCCCTGTGGCAGTGGTCAGCCCCAGGATACATATCCCGAAGATGTCCATATTCTTGTTCAGCCCAATCATGGCCCCGGAGGCGGCAAAGGCCACCGTCCCCAAAATGTTCACCACAAAAATAAACGTATCCATATCGTCATTATACCAGAAAAAGGGACAAAGTCAACCCAAATCCATTTCATCCATGGCGTGGCGCATGTGGATGGCCATTGCGTGCTCCGCGCCGGAGGCGTCCCGCTTCTGCAAAAACTCCAGCAGCAGGGCGTGGTCCCGGAGGGTCGCCTGGGCCAGTTCCTCCCGGTGGGCCCCGGAGCCAATGGCCGTCTCCACCGCCTGGCTGATGATGGGCAGAAGACGGGTCATAAACTCGTTGTGGGTCGCCCGGACAATGGCGGCGTGGAACTCCCGGTCGGCCTGGGTCCGGTCCTCCCCGGCACGGATGGCGGCGGCTACCCCCTCCCCCCGGGCCAGAATGTCCGCCAGCTCCCCCTCCGTGGCCCGCTGGCAGGCCAGAGCGGCGGCGGGAGGCTCGAAAATCGCCCGCACCTCAAACAGGTCCCGCAGCCGCCCCCGCACCTGGTCCAGCACGGAAAAGCCAAAGTCGTCGATCTCCTCCACCCGTTGGGATACAAAGGTCCCCCGGCCCCGGCGCACCTCCAGCACACCTTGGGCCGCCAGAGCCTGGACCGCCTCCCGCAGCGTCGCCCGGCTCACCCCCATCTCCCGGGACAGCTCTATCTCGTTGGGCAGCTTCTCCCCGGGCAGCAGCTGCTTCTCCGCCGCTATCATGGTGTACAGCCGCCGGGCCGTCTGCTGGGACAGGCTGGTTTTTTTCATGGTGAATCAGTCCTTTCCCTTCGCCGCATTGCTGCTCTTGATCCGCTGCTCTGTTTCCCATTGGATTTTGCGGCAAACAGCGGTGAAATTTTTGTCCACTTCTAAATTCGTAAATCTTAAAACGCTTAATCCCAGCGCTTCTAAATAGTCTGTCCTGATTCTATCATATTCCACAAGCCCGCTCTCGTCGTAATGTTGGCCCCCATCCAACTCAACAATTAGCTGCGCCTTGCGACAGAAAAAATCTACAATGTAGCTGCCAATGATGCGCTGCCGGTTCCACTGCGGCGATGCAGTACGTAGAAAGCCATACCATAAACGCCGCTCTTGTGCCGTCGGTTCGTTGCGCAGCTGTGTGGAATGCGGC
Source organism: Pseudoflavonifractor sp. 60 (assembly GCF_009911645.1). Taxonomy (GTDB): domain Bacteria; phylum Bacillota; class Clostridia; order Oscillospirales; family Oscillospiraceae; genus Lawsonibacter. Next base: position 72 of record NZ_QWKI01000229.1, on the reverse strand, counting down.
CTCTGATTCTTGTCCCGCGGCAAAATATTAATGATGAACACCTCCGTAAATTGGAAAAGCCTACTTCTGTCG
>NZ_QWKI01000228.1 GCF_009911645.1 Pseudoflavonifractor sp. 60 | reverse complement strand
TCTGTCCCTCACTGCGGTGGCTGCTTAGATCCTAAAATCCTTGCGCGAAATGTGTCAACTCATATTGACAAAATCAGCCCCATTCGGGAGGACGGCAAGTGGGGCGCAAAGTGCCGCAAGGTTTACGATCTGGACGGCCAGGGCCAGGGCCAGCGCATCCCGGACGGCAAAGGCGGCTGGAAAAGTCACCGGGAGGCCACCACCGACTGGAACCAGCGGGGCAACGCCGAGAAGTGGCGGGCGGCGTGGGCCAGCTATGCAAACCGGGCTTTAGAGGCCGCAGGCAGGCCGGAGCGCATCGACCACCGCAGTTACAAGAGGCAGGACACCGCCCCGACTTCCCAATATGCCAAGGTCAAGACACTCAAAGAGGATGCAAAACTATTCAATTTTTTGATGGAGAATGGCATTTCCTCGATGGAGCAGCTTTATGAAAAAGTTTCCGCCATGAACAGTGGCTATTATGATTTGCGCGGCAAAATTGTCAAGGCGGAGCGCCGGTTGTCTGTGCTGAATGCGCGATTGGAAATGTGGACGCAGTATCAAAAATATAAGCCTATCCGCCAGAAATTGGACAAGGTTTCGCCAGGAAAGCGAGAGCAATTCGAGCAGCGGCACAGCGCCGACCTTGCTCTGTTTGATGCTGCCGCCCGCTACCTGGACACGCTGAAAGCATCCGGCGAGGCCATCACCCCCAGGGCATGGAGGGCAGAGGTTAAAAAGCTGACCGCAGAGAAAGACGCTGATTATTTGAAAATGCGTGATATGTGGGAGGACATCAAGGCGGTTGAGACTTTGAAAAGGACCGCTGAATGCCTTGCCAGGGAGGGCCAGACACAGCGCAGGGAGGAACAGGAGCGATGATACCCCACATGACTTATCCACAGTATTGGACTGTCCAACGGCTGGTACATAGCTGCTGTAACTATGACCGGGGAAATTGTCTGCTGCTGGACGATGGGGAGGAATGTGTCTGTCCGCAGAGTATTTCCTATTCGCTGATTTGCCGCTGGTTCCGGGCCGCTGTGCTGCCGCTGGATGAAAGTCTGTACGCCGCCCTGCTTCACCGGGAGAACATGAAGAAATGCGTCCTATGTGGCGGCTGGTACATCCCCAAGTCGAACCGGGCGAAATACTGCCCTGATTGTGCTGAACTGGAACGGCGGCGAAAGACCCGTGAGCGAGTGCGCCGCCATAGGGCTGGTATGTAACGCTTTAGGCCCGAAAAAGCCTTGATATTACGGGACTTTCCGGGCGTGGTCGATAGGGGGGCTGTATGTTATCATTCCGAGGCCCCAAAATGGCCCTCTAAACGTCCACAGAGAGCATTCCCGCAAAGGAGATTTACCCTATGGCTGACAACCGAAAATATTACTATCTGAAACTGAAAGAAAGCTATTTTGACGATGATGCCATTGTTCTGCTGGAGAGTATGCAGGACGGTATTTTGTACTCCTACATCCTGCTCAAGCTGTATCTGAAATCGCTGAAACACGGCGGACGCCTCCAGCTTGACGAGAGCATCCCCTACACGCCCCAGATGATTGCCACCATCACCCGCCAGCAGATTGGAACCGTGGAGAGGGCAATCAAGATTTTCTTGCAGCTGGGGCTGATGGAGCAAATGGCGGACGGTGCTTTTTACATGAGCAATATCGAACTGCTCATAGGCCTGTCCTCCACCGAGGGGGAGCGGAAACGGCGGGCGAGACGGGCAAATCGCACCGCCCTTAGTCCTGGTGGACAAATGTCCGCCCACAGTCTGGACATTCGTCCACCAGAGATAGAGTTAGAAGCTGTATTCACAAGCGGATAAAACGGTGGTAAGATAGGATATATGGAAGAAAAAGGGCGAGAGTCGTATCCAATGCTATAAAGATAAGTAAAAAAAGAACTCCCGGCACGTCTGAAAAGATAGTGCTGGGAGTAATCTTTTTGTATTGCTTTGCATGGGATATTGCTCAAATAGCGGCGGTTTTCCCTTAACTTAACGGAAATCGAAAAGCGGTCGGTTAAGTTAAAAACTGTTTCCTGCCCCTTGACAAATATGTACATCTTCCGTTATAATCAAAATACAGTCAAAAAGCGCGTAGGAAGATATAAAATCGACAGGAACCGCATTCAAAAAGTCTCGAGACAAATAGGCGGACAAGTCAAAAAATTCACGGCAAGGAACAAAAAGAAGCAAGCGCAATGGAAACGCTGATGGCGTTTTGTTGCGCTTTTTTGCGTTTTTGCTGAATTTTTTAGACAAAGGAGCCTTTACTATGACCTATCCTGAGATTGTATATCAGCAACTGCAAAACATTATTCAACGCGAAATAGACTATACAACACGCGACAAGATGGTGAAATCGCCTCAGCGGAAGCGAGTTGTCACCCTTCAAGACGTTGCAAACGCGCTCTTGTATTTTGAGGGCGGCAATCTTGCGAAGGAGCTGAAGCGGGCGGGCCTTGATATGACGCCCTCCGCCTTCATTCAACGCCGCCACCAGCTCCATTCTGGAATCTTTCAAGACATTTTAGCCACTTTCGGCGCGCAGGATACGGAGTACGAAACATTTCAAGGCTATCGGGTCTGTGCGGTTGACGGGTCGAGCGTCAACATTGCGAGAGACCCAAACGCCAAAACATTTGTGCAACATTCCGGCGCGCCCAAAGGCTACCATCAGGTGAAAGTCCACGCTATTTATGATGTTTTGTCAAAAATGTATCTTTCCGCCGAAATTCATCCCCAGCCGGAGCAGGACGAAATCGGAGCATTGGAGTTTTTGCTGAGTTGGTACGATATCGCCGGGAAGATTCTGCTTGTGGGAGACCGGGGCTATTCCAGCTATGCGCTGTTTGCTTCACTTCTTGAACGGGAAAATACCGATTTTCTCATTCGGGTGAAACAGGGGCGCGGCGCGATGAAATGTATAGCAGACCTTCCAATGCAGGAGTTTGACCGTCAGGTCAAATTCACAATCACCACCACCCAGACTAAGGAGGACAAGGCCCGGGGCTACATATTTTTACAAACCCAGAAAAATCCAAACCGCACATATAGCGCGAATACACGCGCCGGACGCTGGAGCTTCCCTTCTCCCTACCCCATGGAACTGCGAATTATTCGGCTAAAGCTCAGCACCGGGGAATATGAGACGCTGGCGACTTCTCTGCCCGCCTCCGTCACCGCAAGTCAGATCAAAGAGCTTTACCACGCGAGATGGGGAATCGAAACAGTATTTCGAGAGCTGAAATACAATCATTGCGTTACGCATATCCACGGAAAAAGTGAGGAATTTGCCCGGCAAGAAATCTATTCTGCCATGATTTTTTCCAATTTCTGTTCTAAAATCATCAGGCAAGTTGTCATTCAACCGTGGAAGCATGGGAAGCTCTACGAAGTAAACCGCAAAATGGCGGGATATCTTTGCAAAAATTTTCTCCGTAATCCCGGCGCGGATGGGGAGCAGCTTTTGCGCGATATTGCAAAATATGTTGTTCCAGTGAAGCCGGGCCAGCGGAATCCGCGAAATCTCCGGGCGCAGTCCTGGCGCGGTTTCGGTTATCGTGTGTCAGCGTAAATAACCATAATTTCAGTCACCGAGAAAAATTTCCCCAGCGGGTAAATGCCACATTTATGAATCGTCCAGTAAGAATTTATTCTTCAGAGGACTACAAAAACCTTGAAATTTCAGTGAAAAAGGGCACCATTCAAAAATTTTTAGGTAAATGACGGGAATTTCAGTAGCTTAAATTTCAGTAATCGCTCAAAATTTTAGTAATCTAAATTCTGAAAAATGAACTTAATTTTTAGCTATTTTTCGTTTTTGAACTGGAGGGTCAGATATGGACATCTGCATCACAAACGCTATAGACCGCATCATACATGGTGAACAAAGGTTTAACACCGAGGAGGATGGCTTTAAGGAAAAATTGAGCCACTTTTTGTACGAAAGTGGAATCGAAGTTGAAGAATATTTGTTCAAGCAGTTGCTCAACAAAACTCACCTAGAACAGCGCCATTATACTGAAATCGACGTTGAAGTTGCTGTTCATACCACAATCACATTCGGGGATTACTATGGTAAAAAGCACCTCCACGGAAACGCTTACATATTTTCGCATCACCATGTGAAAAGTTCAAACCGGGGAGAATCTTTGGGAAATTTGAAGAGAGTTAGATTCGATTTTCACAATCACGTTATGGAGGAACTAGAGCTTTTGTTTCATTTTTGAGCAAGAGAAGCCCCTTCCCAGCTAATAGCTGGGAAGGGGTGTTCTGTCCTCAAAGGGAGGGGAAGGAGCTGCCGCCGATTACTTTTCCCTTTTCCTGCATTTCAGCTTCTCCAACCAGCCTTTTACAATTGAAGGTCTACAGCAATAAAGGGCTGAAACTACCGCTAAAACAATGGATATGGCGCAGGGTAATACGATTTCGCTGTCAATTGAGACGTTTCCAAACCAACCAACGTGTATATGGCCTGGAATTTGCGCGATAAATACTACTGAATTTAGAATGAAGATTCCGCATATCGCAAGAGCAATTATCCTCTTGTATTTCATCAGACGATTATATATATGCGGTACTTGAATACGGAATAAAAAGCATGCAAGAATAAAGGTTATAATGAAAAGCAGTAACAACCCTATGCTTTCTAATTCTGGTTCACGCCAAAAATTCAAAAGATTTTTGATACAAAAAATAAAAACTGTTACGCAGTTAAACAAGCACAGAACCAACGCCAGCGTTTTTTGGACAGTTACAATTTTGGACGGTTTGCTGTCTCTTATGATATCGCCGTTTCTGGCTTTTCGTGCCAAAAATGCCGTTGAAAGAACGCTGGTGTAGCATATACAAATTAGAACAATTATTAGGAATATTTCTGTTGCCTCTGAAAGATTTAATTCCCTTGAATTGAAAATGGGGTTAAGGATTACGCCAGATATACTGAATAGTCCTGCCCAAGCAGTGATTATTGAACAGAAAAATTGCTTGATATAACTTGCAGTTTCTTTTTTTGTGTCCTGTTCATCAAGTGCTTTTTGTTTCTGCTCCGCAATCCTCTCCCGCTTCCTCTTTTCCAGAACACTGACGCTTGCGCTTTCCCGCGCTTGTTCAAGGGTCTGCTGGCAATTCGGACAAGTGTCCCCGTCAATATTCCGAACCAAACACCCACAAGTACACCGCCACAATCCGTTGTCCAGCGTTTCCGGCTTGCAGATTGTTTCCTCGCTGACTTCGCTTTGCAGTTCCGGCGGTAATGTGTTTTTCAGCAAGGTTACTGGAACGGGGCTTGACGTTTGCGCGTCCGTCCCCGCCCTCCAAACCGTGCCGTCCGCAAAAACAATCTTGCTGTAGGTTATGACGATATGGATTGCTCCAATCTCGCCTAGGTCCAAAAGCTGTTTTTGCCCAAAAGTATCCCCGCTTGCACAGTTTATGTCCAGATACTCCGCCTGAATTGCAGAGCCGCTTGCGATTCTATCCCCTGCGTCATCAATGAAATCAATCGCGGCATATGCGGATTTGATGGTCTGCGTCCCTGCGTTGATAAACTTCAACTGCAACAGATTCTTTCTTGTTGCCTTGTCTTTCAGCACCGCTCCGCGCAGGAATATGACGGGACAACCGCTGGCGGGAGGCTGTTCGTTGAAAATCCATCTTACACGCTCAAATCTCTGCTTTTTTCGTATATTCAGCTCTATTTCCGGTATCCTTACCTTTTTGGGGCTCACAAACACAATGGCTACGGGTATAATTGACGGAACGATTATGATTAAAAAGATTAGAACTACCTCCATGCGCCAGTCCTCCTCTTACAAATCGGGGATATCGCTGTCATGGAATCCTCCGGCACTCCCGCCGCCGCTGTCGCTGTTCAGAAGGGTTTCCGCTGTAACCGCGCTGATAGCGTTGCCCTGCGCCAACAGCTTGTAAATGGCTTCAAGATAAAGGTTTGTCTTTTGCTGTTCCTCCAGTCGCGCGCTGATTTTCCAATACCAGCACCAGAAAGCCCGGGTAATCAGGAACACCAAGACCGCGATTAAACCAAAAACCAGCAGACCAAAAGTCTGATCCCCAACCGCCGTTATACATTCCCAGAACTTAAAGCGCTGTATGGTACATCCCAAATCTATATTTCCTTCTACCATGCACTGAGGTCTAACAGCCAGGACTACCGGCTGAAGGTTTTCAATCAGCTCCGCAAGCGGAAGCTGCTGTCCTCCGATATGAGAAAGCCGGACGCAGCTGTGTTGGCACAGCGCCTCGATCAAAAACCGCTGTACGACTGGCTCCAGGATGACTTCGGTCATATCAAGGACTTAACCGCCAGCGACGGGGTCAAGCTGCTGATTCATATGGATCAGCTGTGTCATCTGGTCTTCAGTATGACGGACAGAAAGGATGCGATGCTGGCACTGCGGAACCTGGATATCCTGGATCAGTTTTCCTGTATGGATGATCTGAAGAAAAATGTTGCCCAGATGGACCAGGATTGGTGCTCCCTGTCCGAGACCATGAAATTAAGTCGGGAATTTCTTGAGCTCTTTGAAGAAAATATACTCTCTTTTATCTGTGAAAACGGCGCGGCTATAGCTGAAACATATCGAAAGAACCTTGATTCTTCCAAGCAGGACGCTTTCCTCTGTGTGGTGAAAGCGGAACTGATGGGACAGCTGGATGAACTGAAATACTTTGAGGGCGATTTACAGCAGGAGATCGACTTCCCACTTACCCACCAGGTCAAAACCGGCTGGAAGCGAAACCTTACAATGGAGCGGAACGGCCTTGCAGTGGGAGAATATGATGATTTCTTTTCCACCATGCTGCTTGGCGTCCATCCCTATTCCACTTGCCTGGACTATAGCAGCGGCGCTTACCGTGAATGTCTGTTGTCTTCCTTTGATTCCAATAAAAAGATCCTCTATGCAACACTGGAGGGCCGCATCGTCGGCAGAGCTTTTTTGCGGCTCACAAAGGGGCGGATGAAAGGTCCTGATGAAACAGAACCTCAATTCACTTTTGTGGATCTGGAGGATGTCGAAGCATCCAGGCAAGGTCCTGTCTCCAAGCACGAGTTTTTAACACTGTTTTTAGAGCGGCCCTATATCAGCCGTGTAAATTCAGAGATGAAAAACCAAATCATGCAGAGCTTTGTGGGTCTTGCTCTTCGTAAATCGGAAGAACTGGACACAGTGCTTGTTTTGAGCATGGATTATCACGGCAGCTGCGGAGCATCCTTTGCCCAGACAAAATTTGATATCTACATCTCCAGATCCAAGGCTGGGATGCAGTATCTGGACAGCCTGGATGGTTCGGCCACGGCAACAAAAGAGGGCAGCTATGGTACGAACACGTTTTTAATTCACAAGGACTGACACTATAATCACTCAGAGGGACAGGCTGTATGATCACCTGTCCCCATTACAGGTAGGAGGAAATCATGAATTTTTATGAAACCAAAATGGGCCATATCTTTTTTGAACATCAGGTTCCGCAGTTGATCAACGCCCTGAACACGCTTGCCGCCTCCGTGACGAAACCTGCTCCGGCGGCAGCTCTGCCGGTATCCGTTGACCCCAAGTTTTTGCGTGATCTCTTTTTCGGCGATTACGAGCCGGAAATTTACAAGGTATCTCCGGAGCTCCAGCGGTTCAATCAGACAGTGGATCAGGCCCATAAGTCTCTGATATTAACGCTGTCAGAAGACAGCATAAAGCAGCTGGAGGAATATGAGACGGCCCTGTCGGAACGAAACATTGCTGTGACGGAGCAGGCGTACAAGGCCGGCGTCCATGCCGCTGTGCAAATGATTATGGCGGGGCTTTCTTATCCCACTGTGGAAGAACAAACGGAGGCTGGTCATGACTGCTGAAGAATTGAATTTGCCCAGGGACAAATTTGAATGTGTATGTATCATGCCCATAGAACTGGACGCCATGAGAGCCGAGTTTACAATTTCCTTTCAGGATATTGACGGCCTCTGTGAGATCAAGACCTGCTATGGGGATATTCGTAAAATTGTAGATGCCCTGATGGATTATTCCAGAATGCTGGAGATGGTCTGCGATCAATGGAACTTACATGGCTTCCATCGGGCTAAATATGAGTATTATGCTGAAAAACTGAGGGCAATCGCTAAAAAATACCAGGCTGGTATTCATTACGACTATGATGCCGCTGTGGAAGAATGCCAGAAAAAGCAGGCAAAAAAACAGCGTGACGACGATCCGGGAGGCGATGCTTTGGACTTGGCTTTTCTTAAAGCACCGAGGGAGCAGGCCAAGACCGAGGAAAAGACACCCCAGGGAGAACAGACTGTAGGCCAATAATCTGCAAGTTGGAAGCGTCGCCTTGATGGCTACGCTTCCAACTTTTCAAATGAGAAAGGACACAAATAAAATGATCTATATGGATAATGCGGCTACTACGAAAATAACCCCAGCGGTCATCCAGGCTATGTGCTTGTGTATGGAGAATACCTGGTACAACCCCTCCAGCCTGTACGCTCCCGCTCAGAGGGCTGCGGAAGCGCTGAGGGATGCCCGGGCGCGCATTGCAGCCTGCCTCAACGCCTCTCCCGATGAAATTATCTTTACATCTGGGGGCAGCGAGTCAGATAACCAGGCGATCCTCTCCACTGCCTGGGCAGGCGCACGGACTGGAAAAAGACACATCATCTCCACAGCCTTTGAGCACCATGCCGTTCTGCACACCCTGGAAAAGCTGGAGCGAGAGGGCTATGAGGTCGAATTGCTGGATGTTCATTTCAATGGCATCATATCCGCCGCTCAGGTGGAGCGGGCCATCCGGGAGGACACCTGCCTTGTAACAGTCATGTATGCTAACAATGAAATAGGCTCCATTCAGCCCATCTCCGAAATCGGCGCGGTATGCCGGGAAAAGGGAGTTACCTTTCACACGGATGCGGTACAGGCGGCGGGCCATCTTCCCATTGATGTTAAGGCTCAGAATATTGATCTGCTGTCCCTATCCGCCCACAAATTTCACGGACCAAAGGGAATTGGGGTGCTGTATGCCCGGAAAGGTATCCCCGTAACCAGATTGATCGAGGGCGGAGAACAGGAGCGGGGCCGGCGGGCCGGAACAGAAAATGTGCCCGCTATCATTGGTATGGCAGCGGCTCTTGAGGAGTCCTGCTCCCATATGTCAGAGAACACAGGGAAGCTAACCACCCTCCGGGATCAGCTGATTGCGGGACTGTCTCAGATTCCCCGCGCCGTTCTGAATGGCAGTTTAGAGAACAGGCTGCCGGGAAATGTGAACCTCTCCTTTGCGGGGATCGAGGGAGAAAGTCTGGTGCTGCTGCTGGATCGGCATGGCATATGTACCTCTACTGGCTCCGCGTGTACCGCTCAGTCTCTGTCTCCCAGCCATGTACTGCTGGCAATCGGACGTACTCATTGTGAAGCCGTGGGCGCGCTTCGGCTGTCTCTCGATGCAAACAATACACAGGCCGATGTGGATGAAGTGCTGCGTGCTGTTCCAGAGCTTGTAAAAGGACTGCGTAGAAACCGGAGTGGTGTAGTTTGGTGAGCGTCCAATTTGGTCTTGCATAGCGCTTATACTTCGGCTATAATAGGACTATAATAAGAATATAGCCGAGAGCAGGAGGAAGGTACAATGTATATCAAGCGTCACATGGAGCAGTTATTGGGGCAGATCACCACGCAATATCCTGTTCTTCTGGTGACTGGTCCCCGGCAGGTGGGTAAGACCACCATGCTGGAGCATCTGGCTCAAAAGGAGAGTCGGGGCCGGGAGACAGTCACGCTGGACGATCTGACCGTTCGAGAGCTGGCAAAGACAGACCCTAAAATGTTCTTCCAACTCCACAAGCCCCCGTTGCTGATCGACGAGGTGCAGTACGCCCCAGAGCTGTTCCCCTACATTAAAATGATGGTGGACAGCCGCCGCCAGCCGGGGGACTTCTGGCTCACCGGCTCCCAGCTCTTTTCCATGATGGAGGGCGTTCAGGAGTCCCTGGCCGGCCGGGTGGCGCTGCTTCAGCTCTCCCCGCTGTCCTATGGGGAGATTATGGAGGATGACAACACACCGCCTTTCCGGGTGGAGTTGTCCGCTCTGACCGAGCGGCAGAACCGCCGGACGGTGCTGGACACCCCCGCCATCTTTCAGCGGATATTCACCGGCGGGATGCCGGCGCTGGTCAGCGGGCAGTATGCCAATCCTAATATCTTCTACTCCAGCTACATCAGCACCTATCTGGATCGGGATGTGCGACGGCTCTCCGCCGGCATTGACGACTTGAAGTTTCTGGGGTTCCTGCGTGCCGCCGCCGCCCGGGCCAGCCAGCAGGTCAACTACAAGGGGATTGCGGACGATGCGGAGATCGACCAGGCTACGGCCAAAAGCTGGCTCCACATTCTGGAGGCTCTGGGTATTGTGTTCCTGCTTCGTCCCTACTCCAATAATGTATTGAAGCGGACGGTATCCACGCCCAAGCTGTATTTTTATGACACGGGCCTCGTCTGCTATCTCACCCGCTGGAGCAGTCCGGAGACGGCCATGAATGGAGCCATGAACGGGGCACTGCTGGAAAATTACACAGTGGCGGAGATTGCCAAGACCTACCAGAATGCTGGGCAGGAGCCGTTCCTATACTACTACCGGGACAAGGATGCCCGGGAGATCGACCTGCTGCTGGAGCAGGACGGCAAATTGTTCCCCATCGAGATCAAGAAGATGGCGGCGCCGCCGAAAAAGCTAACAAAGGTATTTGAGCTGATCGGCAAGTCCCCTCTGGAGCGGGGAACCGGCGCGGTGCTGTGCATGGCCGACCAGCTGGGAGGCTTTGATCAGGATAATCTGATTGTTCCGATTTCTTTGATCTAAAAGCAACAGGGTGGGTCTCTTCATTGAGGCCCACCCTGTTGCTTTTAGATTATGAATTTGCGGATGCAGTTGAGAAGCGTGATGCACAATTCCTGGTACAGGTCTTCATCAAATGTGCCGTCAAGAATGGATTCCTTGATAAGCAGCGGTTTGTAGAGTGCAAGGATTGATTCCTCTGCATCCTTATCGCCGCTCTTGGCCTGAATCAGCAGCTCCTTAAAATTCATGTCTGACCTCCTCGCAATTCTTTCCGCAGCTTTTGAACCACACGGTAATAGGCTGCGGAAGCTCCCTTATACCGCAGTCCCAGTCCTTGTGCAATCTTTTCAAACGCCTGCTCTTCCAACACCCTGGCAAGCAGGATACGCAGTTCCCGCTCTTCAAGATGCTCCAGTGCCCGCACCAGATCTGCGTCGTCCAACCGCATCAAGATCGGAAGGGTTTCCAGCATATCCGGCGCCATTTCATCCAGGATTCGCATATCTCCTATATCGGCGGATATTTCGTGAAAGGCCAAATGCCTGGACTTCTTCTGATATGCCGCCTTGCCCCGGCGGATCGCCTTTTGCAGATAGCCGGTAAAGCGATACTGCAATTCCTTTGGGATCTCCCACCTGTTATTTTTCTGCCACATGGAGCATTCTCCGTTCTGTTATTTTTTGTGGTCAAACAGAACAGGCGGTCCCCTGCAGCGAGGAGGCGGCAGTAATACGATATAATAAGAACAGCCGACTCTGTGCTGCTGCACAAAGTCGGCTGCTGTTTTTTCATTGGGACATCCGTTGAAATAATTCTGTTCAGCTGATGGGGGCCTATTCGCTGTGGATAAGCCTACTTTCCACCCTCTGCTATACTGGCATATGCAGTATTGCGGGCCCCTGCAAGCAACGTGTACTGGCTCATTAAAACGACGGACAACCCCAATGCGATGACGTTCTCTGCCCATCGCATGGATGCCTTCTTCCGTTTATCACTGCCGGCACACAGGCGACAAATCTCAACTCTTTCTGGCGAGACATGGCAGCACACACTGCCGCCCTGCCGATAAATAATATTTATATGTAAATAGTTGGGAATAAGTAAGGTATTATGTCTTTTATCTTCTTTTGCTGCCTCTACAGTGCAGTATAAACAGGAAAAGGGAACTCCCTTGGAATCTCTTCGGAAGAAATATGGAAATCATTCATCACTTTTCGACAATCTATTTTCTGCGCCACAATAATAAGGGATGCTGTCAAAGCAGCACCCCTTTTGTTGATTGTTGGTCATTACTCTGGAGGAACAAACTTATACCCGACACCCCAGGTATTTTGAATAAAATCTTTCCCCAATGCTGTCAACTTCTTGCGGAGCGTCCGGATATGCACCCTCACAGTTTCTTCCCCACTCACCGCAAATTCATCATCCCAAACATGAGCATACAGGTGCTCCAGGCTGAACACCTGCCTGGGATAGCTGGCAAGGCAGTGGAGCAAATCAAATTCTTTTCTGGTCAGCTCAAGGTTTTTACCATCTACCATAACCTGCCGGTATCTGGGGCTGATGATGAGCTCCGACCCAAAAGAGATCGTGCTGTGGCGTTCATGCCTGTTGTCCCCATCAAAGTAAAGACGAATCAGTGCGCGAGCCTGCGCCGCACAGATTAGGATATCTACAGGCTTTTCCAGACAGGCATCCGCCCCGGTATGGAAAAGAGTGACGATATCCTCCGAGTCCAACGGGTCAGTCAGCACCAAAATCGGTGTATGCTTTGTGTTCCGTATGGTTCGGAGCAATTCCATACTATTTGCATCCGCCGGCTGAACATCCAGAATGACCAGACAATACTCATTCTTCATGTAGTTGGCCAGAGCTTCCATCGCGGATGTCATACAGCAGGCGTCTGTAACATCATCCACCAAACTGTCACATATAGCTTGACCTACGGCCAAGTCTTTATTCACCACTAATATCTGTCTCTTTATATGAATCACTCCCGTCGGATCAAATATTCTTTTTTATGACAATCAATTCCTCTTGGAAATTATATTCCTCTCCCCAGGCCTCCAGATTTACAGGCTCCCGCTGTTTCTCACCGGTGATCTGTATACTATCCTGGGGGTAACAGTCACGTTCAGCTTCTGCCCCTTCCACAGCAAGGTGCAGCTTAGGCAGCCGTTGCCCAGGCGGAAATTTGCCTCTACTTTGCCCAGGGCGGTAGGGTCAAAATCGGTTTCGATGATTTTCCACTCGTTGGCCTTGCTGAAATCAAGCACAATTTTTCATCCTT
>NZ_QWKI01000227.1 GCF_009911645.1 Pseudoflavonifractor sp. 60 | reverse complement strand
GCATCGTTGCCAAGCTCCGCCAGTACAAACTCGGTATCTCGGAAAGCGTGAAAGGCGTATTTTCGGTAGTAGTATTCAATTTTGCTCAACAGAACGTCCCCCGCATGGGACAGTCCGCCGCCAATCACAAACACCTCCGGATCAATGCTTCCAGCTACAGCGGTAAGCGCCCAGCCCAGTTTGCGGCCCAACTGATCCAGCAGATTAACGGCAATGGGGTCGCCCCTGCGGGCCATGTCGCAGACCGTCTTGGCGGACATATTCTTAGAGGCATCCGGTGAGACCTTTCTGGCGCACCGCAGCAGGCCCCGAGCAGAGGCGTACTGTTCCAGACAGCCGTACCCGCCGCAGGAACACTGCTCCAGTTCGCTGGGGTCTACGCAGAAATGGCCAATCTCTCCAGCCCCGCCGTTGATGCCGTTGACGATCCGGCTATTCAGCACCAGCCCGCCGCCGATGCCAGTCCCCAGTGTCACCAGGAAGGCGCTTTTTCTGCCCTGCGCGCCGCCTTTCCACAGCTCGCCCAGGGCGGCGGCGTTTACGTCGTTGGACACATGGATGCGGCTGATTCCGGGCTCCAGCTTCTGTACTACCTCTGGGATGTTGAACACATCCCAGTCCAGATTCACACACCGGAACACAGTGCCCTCGTCGTTCACCGGGCCAGGGACGCCCATACCTGCCCCCTCCACATCGTCCCACAAAATCGAGCGGCGGGCCATAACAGCCCGAATGGATTCCAGCGCATCCGGCAGA
>NZ_QWKI01000226.1 GCF_009911645.1 Pseudoflavonifractor sp. 60 | reverse complement strand
CGGTGCCACCAATGTCGATTCCGAAAGCATAAGGTTTCAAATTGTTTCACCTCCAAAACAGCACGCGGGGCCGCCGAGAATCCGGCGGCCCTGCGTTTGCCGGGTCAGGGCAGGATATTGAGCAAATCAGAGAAGGAGGTCAGGTCGTAGTCCTCCAGGCCGCAGCCCTTGGTGTCTCCGAACAGAGCCAGAGCGGTCATACCACCCGCCTTGGCCGTCTCGATGTCCGCTTTAGTTTCATAGGGCTTTCTCCTTATTTCTTCCCGAAATCGGGGGCGAATATCTTGTTATCCACGGCGAAGATGATGACCATAGCCACCCCGCCGGTGACCACCGTGGTGACAATGCTGCTGACCGTGTTGCGCACAGCCTCGTTGGAGATA
>NZ_QWKI01000225.1 GCF_009911645.1 Pseudoflavonifractor sp. 60 | reverse complement strand
ATCACCAGGAACACCGCAATGGTGGCCAGGAAATGCAGACCGAGTTGAGGGGCCAGAGGACCGTGGCTCTTAAAGGTCACATTGCGCTGGAGGGGGAAGTTGATGCACTCGCCGAAGATGATGGCAGTCAGGTTGGCCAAGGTGAAGGCCAAGCCGCTGTTGACCAGGTAGGCCCCATCCGCGCCAACCTCAAGAGCGTTGCCGATGATGGACAACTTGAACCCAACCCCAAACAGTTCCACCGGGAGGCCAGGGAATAGCCACTCGGCGTCGCCCACAATACCATGGAACAGGGTAGGCAGAAACATGAGCATAACTGCTTTCAGCGCCGTGACCGCCCAGCTGAAAATCAGGAACAGTCCGCCTTTTCTGATCCACTCCGCCGCCTTGGGGTGCTTTTCCGCAAAACGATTCATAAAGTTCATAATCGCTCCCCCTTACTGCTTGTT
>NZ_QWKI01000224.1 GCF_009911645.1 Pseudoflavonifractor sp. 60 | reverse complement strand
CGCTTGAAAGAACGCAAGGAATTTATGCGTCAGAAACAGCAAATCGTGAACACTCTTTTTGAGCAAGGAAACGCTTAATTTTCTTACACCCCCCGCCGAAAAACTACAAAATTTCTTCGGCGTTTTCTTACAATTTCAAATTGGCGTTGACAACACTGGTCAGGCTCTTGCAGCCCTTGAAGGTCCAATCCCCGATTTCCGTGACGCCCTCCGGGATGGTGACGTCCCCTCCGCGGCCTTTGTACTTCTTCAAAACGCCGTTCTCAATGACAAAATCCTGATTTCCGCTCATACCGCAGTCTCCTTTATATGTAGTATTTGATCGGGAAACGCCGCACCAAAAGAATTTTTTCTACTATACCACATCCAAAACGCAAAAACCATATGCAGCCAGCATGGTTGCACAAATTTTGGCAAAATGGTACACTACATTTAGAATTTATTCACAACAGGAGGAGACCCGTCATGACCCAAGCGGGAACGTTGGCACAAGAGGTGCTGTTGCTGTCCCGGAACACCCTTTTGGTCAACCTGCGGTTTTTGGACGCCGCCCTGAGCCAGTTCGCCCTGACCCCTGCGCCCCTGCCCTTCGCCACCGATGGGCAGAACCTGTACTACGACCCCCGGCACGTCCTGTTGTGCTACCAGGAGGAAAAGGAAGCCAGTGTCCGAAACTATCTCCATCTGGTGATGCACTGTGTCTTCCGGCATATGTACGTCCACACCCTGGTGGACCAGGCGCTGTGGGACCTTTCCTGTGACATCGCGGTGGAGGAGGTCATCAACGGTCTGGGGCTGTCCAGCGCCGCCGCCAAGCGCCAGGAGTATCAGGCGGAAAAGCTGGACAAGCTCCGGAAAGAGGTCAAGCAGCTCACCGCCGAAAAGCTCTACCGCTACTTCCAGGACCACCCGCCCCAAGACCCGGAAAACCTGCGGGAGCTGTTCCGGGGCGACGACCACACGCCCTGGTATCTGCCCCCAAAGGTCACAGCTTCTGTTGGCGGAAACAGCGGGGAAAACGGAAACGGCCCTTCCGGCGAGGGGAACAGCGGCCTCTCCCCTGCCATGGAGCAGATCTGGAAGGACATCTCCACCCGAATGCAGATGGACCTGGAGACCTTCTCCAAGCGCCAGGGCGACCGGGCCGGGGCGCTGACTCAGAACTTGCAGGCCGTCAACCGGGAGCGCTACGACTACACCGCCTTTTTGAAAAAGTTCGCCGTCCGCGGGGAGGTCATGCGGCTGGACCCGGACGAGTTCGACTACGTCTACTACACCTACGGGCTGAAGCTCTACCGGAATATGCCCCTCATCGAGCCCCTGGAGTACCGGGAGGTCAAGCGCATCCGAGAATTTGTGATCGCCATCGACACCTCCGGGTCCACCTCTGGGGATCTGGTGCAGAAATTTGTCCAGAAGACCTATAATGTGCTGAAATCCACCGAGAGCTTTTTCAGCAAAATCAATCTCCACATCCTCCAGTGCGACGCGGACATTCAGGAGGATGTGAAGATCACCAGCCAGGAGGAATTTGACGCATACATAAAAACCATGACCATCAAGGGCCTGGGCGGTACCGACTTCCGGCCCGTGTTCGCCTATGTGGACCGGCTGCGGCGGGGGAAGGAGTTCCAGGACCTGAAGGGGCTGATCTACTTCACCGACGGCTATGGCGACTTCCCGGAGAAAAAGCCGGACTACGATGCCGCCTTCGTCTTTGTGGAGGACGAGTACAACAACCTCAATGTGCCCCCCTGGGCCATCAAGCTGATTTTGCAGAAGGATGAAATTTGATTTTATCAGATTCAAATATGTTTAGGAGGAATTTTACCATGGAAAACAAGCAGGATTTTGCCATTGAGAATGGCGTTTTGACCAAGTACAACGGCCCCGGCGGGGAGGTCACCATCCCGGAGGGCGTCACGGAAATCGGGTATTCTGCCTTCTCTGGCTGCACGAGCCTGAGCAGCGTGACCATCCCGGTGGGCGTCACGGAAATCGGCGAGAATGCGTTTTCGAGTACGGGAATATCTGACATCACAATTCCGTCAACAGTTAGAACGATTGGAGTAGTTGCCTTTTGGGGGTGCAACGAGTTAACCCAGGTGTTCCTTTCAGAAGGTATACAGTCCATCGGAGAGAGTGCGTTCTCCGACTGTACAAAGTTGTCTGCGATTACGATTCCATCCAGCGTAAAAGAATTTGGGAGAATTGCATTCGCAAATTGCTTTAATTTGCGTGAGGTCACCATCCTCTGTTCGCTGAAGACCCTGGATCCTCTTACCTTTATGGACGTTGATGGCGGGGAAGACGGTATCTTTATTTCTCCGATTGAAGCGATTATCGTTGCTCCCTGTATTTCTATTTCCAGTTTTCCTGAAGAAAACAAGCTCAATGCCTGTATTGGATTCGCCCGCTGGTACTGCAAAGGAAGAGAGATTTCCAACGAAATCCTGGCGGATTATCTCAAATACATCAAGGGACAAAAGGAAAAGCTGTATTCTGCAGCAATTGAGCACGAGGAGCTTTTACAATTCATGTTTGCGGAGAATATGCTGGCCCGCAAAGACATCGACCCGCTTCTGGAGGAGTGCGACAAACAGAACAACGTCGCGGCCAAGGCGGCGGTGCTGGACTACGCGGGCAGGAGCCTGGAGCCTGCGGACCCCTTCGCGGAGATGGAGAAGGAGCTTGCCAAAATGGAGCGGCAAGCCAAACGTTTTGAGAAGACGGGTCAACTCCCAGCCAGTGAATTGAAAAAAATCTGGTCCACGAAAAAGCTGGAAGACGGCACGCTGGAAATTACTTCCTACAAAGGTACAGACACCACCGTTTCTGTGCCTGCCGTCATTGGCAAAACGGCGGTAACCGCCATAGGCGAGAAGGCCCTCAGCCCTTTGACCTCCCGCTTGACGCCAGAACAGAAGCGGGTCCGGGAAACCCTGGAAAGCGTGACCATCCCGGAGAGTGTCACGGAAATCGGGTACAGTGCCTTCCGGGGCTGCGCGAACCTG
>NZ_QWKI01000223.1 GCF_009911645.1 Pseudoflavonifractor sp. 60 | reverse complement strand
ACCAGCGTCACCATCCCGGAGGGCGTCACGGAAATTGGGGCGTGGGCCTTCCAGGGCTGCGCGAACCTGACCAGCGTCACCATCCCGGAGGGCGTCACGGAAATTGGGGCGTGGGCCTTCAAGGGCTGCGCGAACCTGACCAGCGTGACCATCCCGGCGGGCGTCACGGAAATCGGGTGGGGTGCCTTCTATGGCTGCGCGAACCTGACCAGCGTCACCATCCCGGAGGGCGTCACGGAAATCGGGGCGTGGGCCTTCCAGGGCTGCGCGAACCTGACCAGCGTGACCATCCCGGCGGGCGTCACGGAAATCGGGGGGAGTGCCTTCTCTGGCTGCAAGGGCCTGACCAGCGTGACTATCCCGGCGGGCGTCACGAGAATCGACATCGAGGCCTTCAGAGGCTGCACGGGCCTGACCAGCGTGACCATCCCGGCGGGCGTCACGGAAATCGGGTGGGGTGCCTTCTATGGCTGCGCGAAACTGACCAGCGTGACCATCCCGGCGGGCGTCACGAGAATCGACATCGAGGCCTTCAGGGGCTGCACGAGCCTGACCAGCGTGACCATCCCGGCGGGCGTCACGGAAATCGGGTGGGGTGCCTTCTATGGCTGCGCGAAACTGACCAGCGTGACCATCCCGGAGAGTGTCACGGAAATCGGGGGCAGTGCCTTCTCTGGCTGTCCGAAGCTGGCGAACCAGCAGGGAATGGTCATCATCCATGGTATTTTGCTTGAGTATATGGGTTCCAACCGGGATGTGACCATCCCGGCGGGCGTCACGGAAATTGGGGCGTGGGCCTTCAAGGACTGCACAAACCTGACCAGCGTGACCATCCCGAAGGGCGTCACGGAAATCGGGGGGTGGGCCTTCGATGGCTGCTCGAACCTGACCAGCGTCACCATCCCGGAGAGTGTCACGAAAATCGGGGAGGAGGCCTTCTCTGGCTGCGCGAAACTGACCAGCGTGACCATCCCGGAAGGCGTCACGGAAATCGAGCGGAGTGCCTTCGATGGCTGCAAAAAGCTCACCATCCACGCCCCCGCCGGGTCAGCGGCAGAGCAGTACGCCAAGAAGTACAAGATCCCGTTTAAGGCCATCTGAACCGGAGGTATTTTATGAACATCAAACAAGCCAAGACCCAGATCCAGAACGCCATGACGGCGTATTTCACCAAGGACCCCTTCGGCAATTACGTCATTCCCATTGAGCAGCAGCGGCCCGTGTTCCTGATGGGCCCTCCGGGCATCGGAAAGACCGCCATCATGGAGCAGATCGCGGCGGAGCTGGGGGTGGGGCTGGTGAGCTACTCCATGACCCACCACACCCGCCAGAGCGCGCTGGGCCTGCCCTTCATCGTCCGCAAAACTTACGGCGGCAAGGAGTACGACGTGTCCGAGTACACCATGAGCGAGATCATTGCCTCCGTCTACGACCTGATGGAGGACGCCGGGGTGAAGGAGGGCATTTTGTTCCTGGACGAGATCAACTGCGTGTCTGAGACCCTGGCCCCCTCCATGCTCCAATTTTTGCAGTACAAGATTTTCGGCCGCCACAAGGTCCCGGAGGGCTGGATCGTGGTGACGGCGGGCAATCCGCCGGAATATAACAACTCCGTCCGGGAGTTCGACATCGTCACCTGGGACCGGCTCAAGCGGGTGGACGTGGAGCCGGACTTCGACGCCTGGAAGGAGTACGCCTACAGCCGCTCCACCCACCCCGCCGTGATGACCTACCTGGAGATCAAAAAGGCGGACTTCTACCAGGTGGAGACCACCGTGGACGGCAAGCGGTTCGTCACCGCCCGGGGCTGGTCGGATTTGTCGGACATGATGCGGCTGTATGAGCAGCACAAGCTGAAAATTGACGAAAATCTGGTGGGCCAGTACCTGCAAAACCGGAAAATCGCCAAGGATTTCGCGGTCTACTACGACCTGTTCAACAAGTACCGCTCCGACTACCAGGTGGACAAAATCCTGGCGGGCAAAGCGGACGAGTCCATCCAGGACCGGGCCAGGAATGCGAAATTCGACGAGCGGCTTTCCCTGCTGGGCCTGCTGCTGGACGGAGTGACAGAACACCTGCACTCCGTGTGCGCGGTGGAGTCCGCCCAGACGCTGCTGATGGACGTGCTGAGAACGGTGCGGACCGAGCTAAGCAAATCGGGTGCGGAGGCATCCAAGCTGCTGGAGAAACAAATCAAAGAGCAGCGAGCGGCACTGGCCACCGGGCGGCGGGCGTCCTCCATGAGTCGGGAGGACCAGGCGGCGCGGGAAGCTCTCTGTGCCATCCTGGAGGACCAGCGGGCTATGCTGATGAAGGAGCGCCCCGCCAATGCCAAAGCCGCTTTTGCCCTGTTGAAGGGGGACTTCGACCAGCGGATGGCAGGGCTGCGCAAATCTGCCGGGGATGCCGGGAAGAAACTGTCCAACCTGTTCCGCTTCTGCGGCGAGGTGTTCCCCGACGGGCAGGAGCTGCTCATCCTGGTCACCGAGCTGACCATCAACCCCCACTGCGCCCGCTTCATCGGACGGTACGGGTGCAAGGAGTACTACGAGCGCAACAAGGAGCTGCTGTTCTACGAGCGGCAGCAGGAGATCATTCAGAAGATGGAAGACATCGACTGGAATTTGGAGTAAACTATAGATGGGAGAGAGCCAGTTTTCTGATTTCTCCCGCAGGCAGGCGCATCCTCAAAATGAGGGGTTCAAATGGCATAAAAGACTGTGGAACCGCTTTCAGACGTTGGAGTGCTCCTCCAAAGTAATTCTCCCAGGCCGTATGACAATAATCCCAGAGTATACTTTTTTGTGCTGTACAGGTCTGACCATCCACGCCGCCGCCAATTCCGCCACGGGTGCAGTACGACAGGGAGAACGGCATCAAGTTTGAACTTACAGAAGAATAGGCCATATTTTATTTTGAGAGGAAAACATAATATGTATAACGACACCGAGGCCCTGCGCCAGGGGCTTTTGGATGAGGACGCTGGCAGCTTTTTGTAAAACTTCCCCTTGACAAAAGCTCTCTGAGGACAACGTGAGCCAGAAGATCAGTGACGCCCGGTTTGCGAAAATGTCCCAGCGGTACGAGCAGGAGCAGGGTGAAAACGCCAAGAGGATCAAGGCCCTGCGGATGGAGCTGAAAAAGTCCGAGGGCAAGCGGATGGACATTGACACGTTCCTTGCAACGGTCCGGCGCTATACCAACGCAACGGAAATCACCCAGCGCATGGTGGCGGAGCTGATCGACCACATCAACGTGCACCATGCGGAGAAGCAGGACGGCGTTACCACCCAGCACATCACCATCTATTATAACTGCATCGGCGCTTTCTCCGTCCCTGACCGCCGGAAAATTCCAGCTGTGGAAATTACAATGGGGACGAGAAAGGGAGTAGCCGTCTGCTACTCCCCGGAACGGATCGCCGTATAGGATTTTGAGCAAAAATAATGCGGAGTGTCCTCCAAGGATACTCAAATCCTATAAGGACACTCCGCATGGAGCGAGTGACGAGGCTCGAACTCGCTACCTCCACCTTGGCAAGGTGGCGCTCTACCAGATGAGCTACACTCGCAGCGACAAATGGTATTATAACAGAATTGGCGGTAAAGTCAAGCCCTAAAATCCAAATTTCCCGGAAAATTTTTCTCGTGCAGATTATGGAAAATAAAAGAGAAAATTCGGGGGTATTGGAGGGAAAAAATGTAATTATGCGGCGGGAGCAGCTAGGATTCCTGCCAGAGGACCCTGGTGTACAGTCTGCAGGGCGTTCAGCTGACACAGCTCGGCGGGGCGCAGCAGGGTCGGAGGCTTGGGCAGCTCCACCGCTCCGCATTCCTCCAGAAGGCCAGCTACAAACTGGGAGCAGAAGTAGTGGTGGCGGCGCTGGAAGGACAGATGGAACCAGCAGGCCAGGACGCCCAGCACACTGTAATGGTACTCCTCCCGCTGGTCATACATAGAGCGCAGCTGGCGGCGCAGGCGAAGGTAAGTTTCTTCACTCACCGTCAGGGCGTAGAGACAGCAGGGGACCTCACGGCGGTATATGGTGACGTGCTCCTCCACCAGACCGGCGGGCAGAGCCAGATAGCGGTACTTCCGTGCGAAGCTGTAAAAGGGACCGCTGGGGCCGTCCAGACCGATGGAGGCATGGGTATAGCGGTCCTGAGTTGCCAAGTGGATTAGCCGGGAGAACCAGGTCCCGGACCGGGTCAGCAGAATGTAAACGGTGCGTTCTGACATAGGGTTTCCTCCTTTCCGTCGCGCCCTTCGGGGTCCCCCGAAGGTTCAAGCCCGCCGGCAGGCTTGAGCCTGTTCAGAACTTATGTCTGCGGTGTGGATTACAGAATAGCAGACAAACTCTAAAATGCCTTGAAGGAAAGATTAAGATTTTATAAAAATCTGGGGGGAGAGAAAATGTAAACTTCTTAAACTTATAGTTGACAAACGACGGAGAAGATTGTATACTAACATCCAATAGCAGTTTACAAGAGAATTTGAAGAGGAAGAGCCGCAATGGAAACAAAAAGCAATATCTATCCCCGGGTTATGACCGCCATGATGGCTGCGGTGATTTCAGCCGTCAGCCCATTTGCCCTTCCGATTGGTCCCATCTCCCTGTCTCTGTGTACCCTGGTGCTTTATGTGGCGCCCTACATTCTGGGATGGAGGGGGAGCGCGGCGGCTGCCCTGGTGTTTATTCTGCTGGGTACAGTGGGAATGCCTGTTTTCACCGGCTTCCAGGGCGGTCTGGGAAAAGTGATTGGCCCCACGGGCGGCTACATTGTGGGCTATATCCCTTTGGTTGTGATAACCGGCCTGACCATCCGCTTCTTTCCCCGGAACCGGGCGCTCCAGTATCTGGGCATGGTGGGCGCTACCGCTGTATTGTATACCTTGGGCACCATTTGGTTTATGTTTCAATCCGGCAACAATTTGGCCGCGTCCCTGGCGGCCTGTGTATTTCCCTTTATCCCAGGCGACCTGATTAAAATGGCGGTTGCCGTGGTGTTCGGTCCAGAGCTGCGGGAGCGGCTGGTACTGGCGAACATCCATCCGGAAGGCTAATTTTCCCTCTTTGACTCCCGTCGCCTCAGCTGAGTTCTGAGGCGGCGGGATTTTTTCTTGCTTTCTGGAGGAGAGGGCAATATAATAGAGAAGAAAAAATTTTTTTGAGGCGTGCGATAAAAGGATTCCTCTGCGCGTTTCTTATTGTGACAGGAGAAATGGACTATGCTGGTTGCCTTGAGCGTCCAGACAACTGAAGAGGGCAGCATCCGGGAGCTGGAGCAGCTGTTGGTCCAAGTGGGGCGGGGAGACCGGGAGTCTTTCGCCGCGCTCTACGCCCGGACCCGAGGGGCGGTATATGCCCTGGCGCTGTCACTGCTCCAGAACACCCACGAGGCTCAGGACGTGTCCCAGGACGTTTTTGTGAGAGTGTGGGAGAGCGCCCATACTTACCGGCCCCAGGGGTCGCCCATGGCCTGGCTGCTCACCATAACCCGGAACCTGGCTCTGACCCAGCTGCGCCGGAGCGGACGGGAGACGGCATTGGAGGAGGAGGAGTGGGACGCGATCCCCGCCTCCGCCCCCTGTGTCACTCCAGAAGACCGGCAGGTGCTCCAGGAGGCGCTGGGCGAGCTGAGAGCGGAGGAGCGGCGGATCATCCTACTCCACGCGGCCGCCGGGCTGAAGTACCGGGAGATTGCCGCGCTGCTGGAGCTGCCCTTGTCCACCGTCCTGTCGAAATACCACCGCGGGCTGAAAAAGCTAAAAAGCCTGATGAAAGGAGAGAAAGGCCGATGACAGACCTGGAACGAAAACTGGCGGAGGCAGTTTACCACGCCGCTCCTGACGAGCTGGACGTGATTCTCTCCCGCTGCGGTGAGAAAAACGGGAGTGTGATGGAGTTGAAAGCCTTGCAGACAAATCAGAATATTATAGAGGTGGAGGCCGTTGAGGTGAAGTCGGGAAAGAAGTGGGGCCGCTGGCTGGCCGCCGCCTGCGCCGCGCTGGTGCTGGTGGGGGGCGGCGGCGGGGTCTACTACCATCAGAGCTGTGCCGTGGCCTCGGTGGTCTCCCTGGATGTGAACCCCAGTATTGAACTGAAGGTGAATCGGGGGGAGCGGGTCATCTCCTGCACCGCCCTGAACACGGAGGCTGCGGCAGTGCTGTTCGACATGGACGGCGGGGCCGATTTGAAGGGCACCAAGCTGGATGTGGCGATAAACGCCATTGTGGGGGCGCTGGTGCGGGAGGGCTATCTGGACAGTATTTCCTCCGCCATCCTGATCTCGGTGGAGGACAACGACCAGGACCGGGCGGCCCGGCTCCAGGCGGAGCTGGTGGCGTCGGTGGACGGCGTCCTCCAGGCCCAGGCCCCGGGGACCTCCATTCTCAGCCAGGTGCTCACCATGGACGCCCCCGTGCCGGAATATATGACCTTTGACAGCGGCCTGTCTGCCGGAAAATCCGCTCTGGTACAGAGAGTGATGGAGATGAACGGTACCATTGCCACCAACAGTACCGCCGCCTTTGACCAGCTGGCCGCCCTGTCGGTGGAGGAGCTGAACGACCTGCTGAAGACGGGGGAGACCCGTATCCCCATCGGCAAATCCGCCGCCGCTATGGCGGTGGAGACCTACGCCGGGACGGCCGCCCTCAACTCCGCCACTACCGACGTGGACCCGGAGCTGGACGAGAGACCCGCCCACTATGAGGTGGAGCTGAAAACCGCCTGGGGGAAGTTTGAGTATATGGTGGACGCCTTTACCGGGGAGATCCTCAGCGGACCGGCGGATGTGATGAACACTTCCTCAACTCAGCCCGCCGGGACTGGTGCTCAGACTCCTGAGAGCAGCCCCACCGAGACCGGTGTTCAGACCCCTGAGACGCAGCTCTCTGGAACCAGGGTCCAGACGCCCAGCACCCAGCAGCCCGCCGCCTCCTCTGCGCAGAGCCAGGACGTGGGCCAGGATGCCGCCAAGCAGGCCGCGCTGAACCATGCGGGGCTGAGCGAGAGCGACGTCACCAACTGGAAGATCGAGCGGGACTGGGACGACGGCCGGCTGGAGTATGAGCTTGAGTTCTGGTGTGGCACCACAGAGTACGAGTATACCATTGATGGTCACTCCTGTTCGATCCTCAAGCACGAGCTGGACCACCACCAGGAGGACAGCCACCACAGCGACTGGCACCACAGCAGTACCGTGAGCACCGCCACAGACATCGGTCAGGCGGCGGCCAAGCAGGCGGCGCTGGACCACGCGGGGCTGACAGAGAGTCAAACCACTAAGATGAAGGTGAAACAGGACTGGGATGATGGCCGACTGGAGTATGAGGTGGAGTTTAAAGCCAACGGAATGGAATATGAATACACCATTGACGGCGCCACCGGGGCCATTTTGGAGTACGAGCAGGATATAGACGACTAAACTGTTATACAAGCCCCTGCCTGATTGGAAATTTTCCAGTCGGGCGGGGGCTTGACGTTTGTCCGGGAAAACAATACAATAACACCATATTAAAAAGAAATGATGTGTACCTATGATTGTTTTGGACCTGGAGTGGAACCGGGGTTATGACCGCACCCCCCTGGACGAGATTATACAGATTGGCGCTGTCCGGACGGCGGAGCTGGGCGGCCCCGTTCTGGACACCTTTCAAGCGTATATCCGGCCGGTTGTCCACAAAAAATTCGACCGTGGCGCCAAGCAGCTGCCAGACCTGAGGCAGTCCCGGGAGTCGGAGCTGTCCTTTGCAGAGGCGATGGAGCAATTCCGCGCCTGGTGCGGAGAGGAGCGGGAGTTTGCCCTCTGGGGCGGAGACGACCTGTCCGCTCTGACCAAAAACTGCGAGTATTGGCAGGTGCCCCCGCTGGAGATCGGACGGATGTACAATTTCCAGACCGCCCTGGCCTGGCTGATGGGGGCGGACCAACAGATTGCTCTGTGGCGGGCGGTGGACTACTTCGGCATCTCGGACACCTTTGATTTCCACAACGCCCTGAACGACGCCATGTATACCGCGCTGATTGGCCGCTGGCTTACTCAGGAGTCGCTGGAGTATGTGCCGGACCACCGGAAAAAGAAGCACCGCCGGGTCTCCCTTCGGCTGTCCAGCGCTCCCTTTGTGTGCCGGCCAGGGCAGGCGGTGGGGCCCTATCCCACGGCGGAGCCGGCGCTGGACGGGAAGAGCAGCCGGCGGCCCGCCTGTCCCGTCTGCGGGCGGAGGGGCTGTGTCGCCCAGTGGAGGCTGGCTCCCGGGACAGAGCGCGGGGTCCAGGATTGCTACTCGGTGTTCTCCTGCGGGGTCCACGGGCGGTTTTTGTGCCGCCTGGAGCTGACCCGGCAGGGGGATGGACAGTGGCAGGGCCTGCTCTCGGTGCCGGAGGCGGGACCCGAGCTGGTCCAAGCCTACCTTACGGCCTGTGAGGGAGGCGTCCACAATTGCAGGCACGCCGGAACAGGAGGACGAAAAAGGAAGCGGCGCTCCTCCCGCCGCCGGCGGTAGCGGCCTTCCGGCAAATTAACAGGCAGAAGCTGGAATTTGGGTTGCAGAGGAAAAAGGGTTGTGATATAATACAAAATAAGGAGCCGGCAGAAGGGAATATTTGAATCAATACCCAGAAATGCCCTCTGGCTCTCCCCAAAACGGGAGGAACACAGATTGTTCGGTATCATATGATAGAGGAGGCCATCCTATGGAAGAGAAGAGAATGATTCAGGTCACTGTGGACGGCGCGGACTACACCTACCCCAGCGGGACACCCTACCGCACGATTGCGGCGGACTTTCAGGACCGGTATCCCTGTGATATCCTGATGGTCAATCGGGACGGCAAGCTGTCCGAGCTGCACAAGCTCCTGGACCGGGACTGCTCTCTGAAAATGATTACGGCCCAGGACAAGCCGGGTATACAGAGCTATGAGCGCAGCGCTGTTTTTCTGATGCTGAAAGCCTTTTATGATGTGGCGGGCCGGGAAAATGTGGAACACATCTCGGTGGAGTACTCCCTCAGCAGCGCCCTGTTTATCCTGGCCGAGGGGAATTTCACCCTGGACCAGGATCTGCTGGAGCGGGTGGAAGCCCGAATGCGGGAGCTGTCCGCCCTGGCCCTGCCCATTGAGAAGCAATCTATCGGTACGGACGATGCCATTGAGCTCTTCCATCAGGCCGGACTGGTCCACAAGGCCCAGCTGCTCAGCTTCCGCATCAATTCCCGGGTCAACGTCTACTCCCTGGACGGCTTTGTGAACTACTTCTACGGCTACATGGTGCCCGACACCAGCTATATCAGGTGCTTTGGGCTGGAGCTGTTTGAAAACGGCTTTGTCCTCCGCCTGCCAACCCAGAAGGACCCAAACCAGCTGGGGGAGTTCCGACCCTCCAGTAAGGTCTTCCGGGAGCTGTATGAGTCGACCCTGCGCTCTCAGGCGCTGAACGCCTCCAACGTGGCGGAGCTGAACGCCGCCGTCTCCCAGGGGGGTGTGACGCCGCTGATCCTGGCCCAGGAGGCCATTATGGAGAAGAAAATCGGCGATATCGCCGCGGAGATCGCCTCCCGGAAGGAGGTCCGCTTTGTGATGATCGCGGGGCCCTCCTCCTCGGGCAAGACCACCTTCTCCCACCGGCTGTCCACGCAACTGCGGGCCTGCGGGCTGCGTCCCCACGCCATCGCTACCGACAACTATTTCGTGGACCGGGACAGGACCCCCCGAGACGAGAACGGCAACTACGACTTTGAGGGCCTGGGGGCCATGGACGTGGAGCAGTTCAACACTGACATGGTCCGCCTGCTCAACGGCGAGACGGTGGAGCTGCCCACCTTCAACTTCAAGAAGGGGGCCCGGGAGTACAACGGCAATTTCCTGACCCTGGGGGAGGGAGATGTGCTGGTGATTGAGGGCATCCACTGCCTCAACGACCAGTTTACCCATTCCCTGCCCAAGGAGAGCAAGTATAGAATCTATATCAGCTGCCTCACCACTCTGAATATCGACGACCACAACCGCATCCCATCCACCGACGCCCGTCTGCTGCGGCGCGTCGAGCGGGACGCCCGGACCCGGGGCCACAGCGCCCAGGCCACCATCCGGATGTGGCCCTCAGTGCGGCGGGGAGAGGAGTTCAATATCTTCCCCTTCCAGGACAGCGCCGACGTGATTTTCAACTCGGCCCTCATCTACGAGACCGCCGTGCTGAAGCCCTATGTTCAGCCTCTGCTCTTTGGCGTCCCCCGGAACAGCGAGGAGTATATCGAGGCCAAGCGGCTGCTGAAATTCCTGAACTATTTCCTGCCCATCCCGGCGGACGATATCCCCAAGACCTCTCTCATGCGGGAGTTCATTGGCGGAGGCTGTTATCAGGTGTAATTGACTTTCAAGCTCCCGGTCAGCCGGGAGCTTTTTTTGTAAAGTCGGCGGGGCTGCGCTATAATAGGGCAGCGAAAGGAGGGGGAGAAGCGGCAAAGATTATGATTATTGAGGACGAGAGGGACATTCGGGAGGAACTGGCTCTGCTGCTGGCCGTCTACAACAACGAATATAGGGGTGGGGCGGCTGCCACGATACGCCACGCCCACAAGCTGAGCCGGCAAATCATCATCATAGACCCGGCCACGGGAAAATCAGTCAAGACGCATAAACTCGCAAAGAATTATAATGATAACTCTTTACAAGTATTCCGCTGCCTGCTATAATGAGCAGACTTCTTTCAGTGTTGAAAAGCTGGACAACCTTGTGGAGCAGATCATCCGCATCCAGCTGTCGCAAATTCAAAAGGCCCCGCCCCAGGCGCTGCTTGCGAAGCAGAGAAGCCGGGAAGTTGACCTTGCCAAAATGAAAGCGAAGCGCCTGCATGACGAGTACGAACAGAAGCAGAGGACCTATCAGGATTTACGGGCCGAGACGCTGAAAGTTATCCAGGGCAACAGCCGTTTCAGCGCCGACCTGCTGAACAGTCTGATGGACGAGACCGCCGCCCAGCTGAAGGAGCTGGAAAGCCAGATGCAGGCGGCGGAATTGGAAGTACGGGAAGCCGTGTCCGGCACCGAGCAGGTACAGAAGGAATACTCTCAGCTGATGAATTGGGCCGAGCTGTATGACAACTGTTCCCTTGAAGCAAAGAAAATGATTGTGGTACAGTTTGTAAAGGCCGTCCGCGTCAAGCGGGGCTATGAGCTGGATATTGAGTTCAACGTATCGTTCGAGGAATTTTAGGCTCTTTATCTGGAGCCGGAGGAAAAGGGCAGCAAACGCAAAAGGGCCGGGGAAATCCTGGCCCTTGCGGAGTGTGCTGGATAGGTTCCCCGGCTGATTAGGGTGTTTTCGAGAAGTTCACCCCTTCCATTTTGGATTGGTACGAATACCCGCAAACGTGCTAACTAAAAAATATTTGTTGCTATAACCGTACTGTTCGGCATTCCGGGAGTACCAGCCGGAGGAAACATAGTCGCCGCCCCATTCCAGCCGCACCGTATCGCCATCCGGGTCGCTGGCGGTGGCGGAGACGTTGGCAAAGAAGTTATTGCCGCTGGTCTGCCGGGTCACGCTGGCGGTAAAGCTGGTGATAACAGGGGCATTGTTGATAAATTCGATAGTCCGGCTCTCCCATGCGGAGGCCGCGCCCCATTCGTCTACAGCCTGGACGCGGATGGTGTGGATGCCAACCTCATAATAGCCGTCCTGCTGGTATTCGCTGCTCCATTCCAGATGCACAGTGTCCCCGTCCGGGTCAGAGGCCACGGCGTTGAGATCAGCATAAAAGCGGCCATCCTTCATGTTCCGGGTGGCGTTGGCGGTAAAGCTCTTGATCACAGGCGCGGTATTGGTCACGATGATGTTGGCAAAGGCGCTGGTCAGGTTGCCCACATCGTCCCGGACGGTGGCGGTGATGGTATAGGTTCCTTCGGCGTAGAGTGCCAGAGTGCCGCCGTCATTGGACAAAAAGCCGGTGTTGCTGTCCAGGGTGACAGGTCTGCCGCCAAACTTCACGCTCCAGCTTACGGGCAGACTTCCCGCGCCGCTGATACCCACGGGGAACTTGGTCCCGATATGGATAGAATCGGGGGCGGTGACAGAAAGCGCGGCCTTGAAAATGATGGTGATGGACTGGCTGGCGGTGGCGGTCTTGCCGTTGCTGTCCCGGAGCGTGGCATAAGGTAGGCACCGCCGCGCCATACCCGCTTTCGCGGGCGGTCTCGGCGATACCCCCTCCCGAACCGGACGTACACCTCTCGATGTATCCGGCTCTCCATTTGTCTGTAAGTCTGGAATTATTAGCGTTGCTTGGTCTTTGCGTAGCACTCTGGACACAGCGCAATAGACTTGCGCCACATTTGCATCATTTTCAGCTCCAGTTCATTCTCGCCCGTCAAATCCTTCAACCGCCGT